>JANWXU010000076.1 GCA_025057395.1 Bacteroidia bacterium
AGCTGCGTTAGTGTTAATTACTGCTCCCAAAAGATGGGCTCTACCTAGTTGGTGTAGGGCGGAGGATTCAAAGTCAGTTTGCCCCGCGCCGGTAGCGGCGGGTCCATAGTTCCAAGTACCTCCGTGGGGAGTATTACTAAACATGATATCAAATTCGTCTAGATAATAATCTGTTCCATTACACGTAGCGAAATAGAGATGGGTTTGAGCAATTGCACCTGCGGCCACTGCGGCTGGAGTACAATTGCCCGGGTCCATAGCTACTAGGTTATTTTCATCAGGCGCATTACAGGTTAGGCTAGTAGTTTGGCAGTCTACATCAAATTTTACTAGCGTAGCACAGCGCCATGTTTCCAACGCACGCTCAAAAGCTTGCACCCGAGGTGTATTAGAAGCAAAATTAGCATTATATCGAATAGTATAGCCCCCGATTCCATTGGTGTTTACTAACGCCGGACGTATGTTGTTTCCTAGACCTGTATTTATTAGATTATAATGAATTGTAAAGGGGGGCGAAGTGGTATTAGATAGACCGCCGTCTGCTGCCGACTGAGTTACAATAATATGATTAGTTGCGCCGTTAGCACTTGCTACTTCAGTAGGAATAGTAAAAGATATTATTCCATCTGTCCAAACATTTATGTTTCCAGGAGGAATTGTAATCAAAGTAGCTCCGCCATCATTAGGGTTAGGAAATTGTACGGTTGGCTGACCTAAACAGGGATTATTACCATTACAGAAGCCGCTGCCAAAAATTGTCATTGCTTGGCCCCCACCTGCAAAACTGCCACCAGGTGGTGCATAGCTAGTAATCATCGGCGCAGCCATTCCCCTGATTTTATTTTTAGGAGTTTCGTCCTCAAAAACAAATGGATCCTTATGAATATTATAGGGCCTACCTACCAAGCTACTAATTCTATTTTGTAGCTGGGCTATATCTCGAAAAGTATTGAAGGGGTCTCTTCCAGTATTTGCATTATAGTTCAAAGCAATAAAACTTTGCTCTGCCGCATAGGCATACATTAGATTCTTATCTCCCAGTGGTGTAGAAGGTTCAGGCCAAACAGTAGCTAAAAAAATTCCTTCTGCTCCTAAAGGCAATTCGAGTGCGTTTGAAACTTTAATTAGTAAATTTCCTACCTTGCCCCCCTGCGTCATGAGAATCGCTGTTTCACCATTTACAGTTCCCTTATAAGATTTATATACCAGAATTTCATTAGCAGTAAAAATAGCGGTTCGATTCTCATTCCAAAAAGACTCTTTCCTTATTACCCTTCCCTCTATAATAAATTCTGCTCGATTAATACGTTCTTCTAGAGAAAGGGGATATATCTGGGCCTTTACATTTATGGCTAAAAGGAAAAACAAAAAGGCATGGCAAAGACCTGCAAATAGTCGCATAGTTTTCATGTAAATGTATCTTACATTCTTGGTTTGTGTATATGTATAATCTATTTTCATAGTATAACATATTTATCTTATGTATCGAAATTTATAATAGTTTTATTAATTAAACAAATGTCTAGTAGGAAGGCAGCAGTATATTTTCACAAATATTCAACTATTCTATTCAAAGAAATATAATTTTATGATTAAAGCAATTTTGAATTTAATTTAATGTTACCAAGGAAAAGATTAAATCTATTTCCGATATTTAATCTTTCAATATACATACTAAAAAATCTAGCCTTTAGTATGCGAGAAATAATTATATTTCTTACATATGTTACTTTATTTATCTTTTCAACCAAATGTGGCCAAGAAGTTATTCCAGGTCAAAATTGCAAATCTCCATCAGAGATGGAAGTTTTTTTAACAGCTCGAGTAGATAACGAATTATTTTCTGCTGAATTCAATAAAATTACCTGTAATTATTCACCTCCATTTTTAGTGATAGGAGGAGTAAACGAAAAAGACCCGCAAAAAGCACCTCAAATTTTGCAAATGCGAATTAATAATTTTTTAGGACAACCGGGTGTATATTTGTTTAATGCCGAGCGTAACTTTGCCTCTTATGCAGATAATTACATAGGCGAATATTTTACCAATGCTACCTATACAGGTACCATTACTATTGAAAAAGCAACAAACTGTTTTTTAGAAGGCTCCTTCCAATTTGAAGCCCAACAAGCTAACGGTGTAGGGGTAGTAAGAATTTCAAATGGTAAGTACAAGGTAGCTATTAATAAGTAAAAATGAAATTACCTAACCTACAATTTTTTGTGCAATTATAAAAAAACTTTAATTTTTTACTAAAATGACTTATGCTTACATTTTACTACCTATAATCTTTTTTGTTTTTAGCTTAAAAATCCAAGCTAAAGTAACATTATCTGCAAAAGCTGCTATTTTGAAAGCTTGGCTACTCAAAAATCAAAATATTGGTCATAAAAACTTTGTGATTACGCCTTGGGATAAACAGCGCTTTCATCTAGAACAAAAAGGACAAGGAATTTATTTTGTAAAAGGCCTTGTGGAATTTTATAAGCCCTATAACCCGTCATTATTAAAAGCACTAAATATTCAACTTTACACAAAAGTTGGAAACATATATAGCCTCCGCATACCTATCACCCAATTCATTGCTTTTACCGAAGCTCCTTTTTCTGCTTACTTTAGTCTTGATACTTTTATGCCCCCCCTTTTAGATAGTTTAAGAAAAGATATTGGTTTATTAGCTTTGCAAGCAGCAACTCCCTTGCCCCTGAAAGGGAAGGGAGTCCTACTAGGAATTATCGATATAGGCTTTGATTTACGCCATCCTACCTTTCGCAGCCTCGATGGTAAAAATTACCGCATTCTTAAACTTTGGGACCAAAAAGATACTACTGGCTCTCCACCCTCTTCTTTTTCGTATGGCAGTGAATATGTGGGCAAAAATAGCCTTCATGCCCTTGGACAAGATTGTAGGGGAGGCTCCCACGGCACCCATGTAGCAGGAATTGCTGGCGGAAGCAGCTATGGTTGCGGAGAAAAATATCAAGGCGTGGCTCCTGAAGCAGAATTCATTTTAGTAAGCTGTGGCTTTAAAGATTCTGAAATTTTAGACGCTGTAACTTACTTAATTGCAGAAGCTCGAAATTTAAAACGTCCTTTAGTTATTAACATGAGCTTTGGGGGCTTTAATGAAGCAATGGATGGAAACTCGCTACTAGAAAAAGCCCTTACCCAAATAGCTGAAGATAGTGCTGGCGTTGTTTTAGTAGCTGCTGCTGGCAACTCTGCATATAAAGATTGCTTTTTGGAAAAAAAAATAGCACCCGCCCAAATTATCTATACTTTACCTGCCTTGCAAAGATTTGCTCCTGATGGAATTTATCAATTTAGTTATACTAATATCACCCTTCTAGGAGAAAAAGGGAAAGCACTGCAAGCCCGCTTACTTTTGCTCGATTCCTTAGGAAAAGTACGGTTCCAAACACCCTGGTTATATTCAGAAGTTAAAAGTGAAAAAGATACTTTCTTACTGCTTACTGCCCAAGATACCCTATTTTATAGTTATTATACAGATAGCTCTTTGAGTATCAATCAAAGACCAGCTATTTATTTAACCACATGGAATAAAACACCCTACCATTTAGCATTAGCTTATACAGGAACACCGGGAAGTACAACCTACCTTTGGAATGTAGGTCCTGCTCAAGGATTACCTCTTACTAACAAGCTCCCTCAAAAATCCGAGCCTTTAGAAGGCTACTATGCTGGAACCAAAGATCGAACTATATTAACCCCGGGTTCTGCTAAGGGTGTAATTACGGTAGGGGCTCATACCACAAAAAATAGCTATACACAAATTGATGGCACTTTTCGTACCATTAACCTATGGGCACAAATTGGAGAACTAGCTCCTTTTAGTAGCCGGGGTCCTACCCTAGATGGCAGAATTAAGCCCGATCTTACAGCACCAGGTAATGTAGTAGCTTCTGCTTTAGCAAGTAGAAGAACTCAAGCTAACCCTATACGGTGGGTAGAGCGCTTTGTTGTGGAGGGAGACACTGCTCTTTTTGGAATAGATGATGGTACTTCTATGTCTACCCCGGCAGTAGCTGGCGTAGCAGCTTTGCTGCTACAAAATGCTTGGCAAAATGATAGTTATAAAGAAAGATGGAATACTGTACTTACTGGTAAGATATTAAAAGCCTCAGCTGTAAAAGATGCCTTTACGGGCATGATACCTCAAGAAGGATCGCCGCTGTGGGGAGCGGGAAAACTAAATGCCATAAGAGCTTGGCGGTTAAGCAACGAAGAAATAGTTTCTGTTGATGAAGATGGTTGGGTAGCCCCCAACTTATTTCTTTTTCCTAATCCTACCTCTGGAAAATTTTATATTTTTTTGAGCCAGCCCTTTAATAAGGAGTTAAAATTTGAATTATCCAGCATAGAAGGAAAAATACTTTGGCAAAGTTTTTTAGAACATGCACCGCAAGGATATGTGGAATTTGATATTTCTAATTTTCCTAAGGGGATTTATTTATTAAGGGTAGAAGACAAGCTAATAAATAAAGTCGCACTAACCAATTAGTTTTGCTACCCTTCCTTATGGCTAAAGAAGCCTTCAATTCAATAAGATTTTCTAAAAGTAAGCCGCTTATAAGGGCAGTGGGTAATATAAAGTTCCTTTTATGAATCACAAAAATCGAGCAAATTTGTTGAAATTCATGTTGAATTCAATAATATTCCGTAATTTTACTATCGAATTAGTATATCTTTAGTCTAAACTTATGTCTGATATCAATATCAACCCTGAAGAGCAAAAAGGCGTGGAAAAACTAGAACAAACCTCAACTGCAACTTTAAATTCAACCGAAAGTCAAACAAATGCTGATATAAAAGCGAGCGAAGTAGAAAGGACAGTCGTTTCAGAAACTGAGTCTTTGAAGAGTGGTTTTTCTTCAAAAGAAGACTTTAGTACAGAAAATGCAGATGCCAGCCAGGAGCAATGGAAAGAAGGGAACACTTTCTCTCTACAAACAGAAGCGGAAGAACGTAGAATAAGCGAGAATGTTACTCCTTTGAATGCTAGCCTGGATGAATTTGAGTCTTTTTTAGAGGAGGGTGATTTAGAGACCTTTATTACCTATATTCAGCAATTTGCAGGCGCAGAAATTAATAGAAATAACATCCGTAAAGTAGGACGCTTAAAAAAAGCATTCGACCAGCTTTATCAAAGTAAAGTTAAGCAAATTAAAGATACCATTCCAGATTCCGATATAGAAGCTCGAGAAAAGGAAAGAGAACGCTTAAGTAAGCTTAAGACTAAGTTTGAAGCAAGCCTTCAAAAATTTAATGAACGAAAGAATGAGTTTGAGGAGCAAGATAAAAAAATTAAACAAGCAAATATCGATAAGAAGAAAGCCTTACTTGATGAATTACGAGAAATCGTAATGAGCGAGGATGTTACAGCTATTGAAAAGGTACGTAAAATACAAGAAAACTGGAAACAAATTGGTCCTGTACCGGTGGAGGAAGCTGAAATTATTTACCAGAGCTACCGCCACTTTATAGAGCAGTTTTATCGTCTTCGAGATAGCTACAACGAGCTTGTTGAACAAGACCGAAAAATTAACTTAGAGGAAAAAGAAAAATTAATTAGTGAGCTCATTTCTCTTATTCCAACAGATGTTTCTAAAGTAGAACCTGGTTATTGGCAAGATGCTGCAGAAAAAGTAAAAAGCTTGCATGAGCTATGGAAGACTATCGGGCCTGTTCCTCGTTCAAAATCAGATGAAGTATGGAAAAGATTCAAAGATTATACCGATCAATTTTATTCCCTACGACGAAGCTTTTTTGAGCAGCTTGATAACCAACGTCTCCATAATGCTGAACGGAAAAAGGAACTTCTTCTTAAATTTCAAGAATATGCCAACTATGAATCTTCTAATTTAGAAGACTGGCGGAGGGCAACGGAAGAAATTCAGTCTTTACAAAGGCAGTGGAAAGAAATTGGTAGTGCTCCTGCCTCCATCAATAAGGATTTAAATACCCAAATGAGAAAACTGGTCGATGATTTCTTTGAGAGAAGAAAATCTTATTTTGGAGAATTAGACCAGGAGAAAGAAGAAATACTTGAAAAGAAACGAAGTCTATTAAGGCAGGCAGAGGAGCTAAAGAATAACGAGGATTGGATTGCTACAGCAGAAATGCTAAAGCAAATCCAGAAAGAATGGAAAACAACAGGACCTGATAATTTTAAGGAAGCCAAAAAATTACGCAAAAGCTTTCGTAGAGCCTGTGATATATTCTTTAAACGCCATAAACAACATTTCCAGGAACTACGGGCTCAAGAAGAGGAAAATTTAAAAAAGAAGCAAGCTATATGTGAGCAAATGGAAGCTCTCCTAGAGAAGGGTGAAGGCGAGAATATAAAGGAAGAGATTCAGAAGCTCAAACAAGAATTTGAAGCAATTGGACGCGTTCCAATTAAAGAAAAAGATAAAATTCAATCCAGGTTCCACAAGCTCTACACTCGCTTTCTCCAAAAAATTATCAAAGACCCCTATGAAAGAGATCTACTCACTTTAGAATCCAAAATTAAAGTATTGCAAAGTTTACCTAATGGCGCTCAACGATTTCAACAAGAAGAAAGGAAGTACATAAAAAAAATTAAAGCTCTAGAAGATAAAATTCAACAATACGAAACTAATTTCATGTTTATCTCTCAGAGCAAAGGAAGTGATTCTCTAAGAAGGCAAATTGAGTCTAAGATAAAAAGTGCTAAAGAAAGGAAACAACGCCTAGAACAGTCGCTTAAAATCATGCGCCAAGCCTCCAAAGCTAGCAGCGCTAATACTAAGGCATAGCTTCTTGGCTACTCAGGGTTAATATTGAGTGCTCCTGTTCGAAAGTAATAGGAGCATTTTTTATCTTAAAGATTCATACTATCCCCACCCCCCTTCTTGATTATTTAGCTCTCCTGCACTTACTTGCGCCTTAGAAGCGTTTTCGGTTCCTTTCTCGGTAAGCTAAATAGGTCTTGTATTCGGGTAAAATGATTCTTTCTGACTGGATTCCTTTTATAGTAAAGTTACGCAGAAGCTCCTCAGCTCTTTTTTGATAAATCTTTTTATGCCTTCTTCCCTTTAAGTATATACTATCTTGCAAAACGTGTACTTGAAGCTTTATCTTGGGATTTTGTTTTAATATGTTAACATATTCATCAATTGCAAAAAGATTTTCTACCTTGATACTATTACTTAAGTGATCAAATTCTACCTTGGATAAAGTAATTGTATTATCGGGAGCTAAAGGTACCATGTATATATCCTTACAGATCTCGGCATAGTTATTAATGGATTTAGTTTGAATAATATGCCTACAAGAAACGTAATTGGCTAACTCAACAACCAATTCAAATTTAGAACCCGTAGTTAAAATAGCACAAAAGGTCAAAGAATCGGCATCCCAGAAAGCGGGTACGAGAGTATTTTTTTCCAGGTCTCGTATTTTTATAGTGGGCTGTACTGCTAAGGGAACAGAAAAAAACTTCATTCTCCCCTTGAAAAATACAACGGGAAAAGGACGAAACAAAGGGGGTAAGAAAGTTGCCAAAATATCCGTATTCCCTTTATTTTCAAGGTCTGTTACATAGTAAGCTACTTCGCCCGCAGCCGTTGTGGAAAAATAGGCCTCAAAATTTTCGGAGTTAATAGTAGGACCCAAGTTAATAGGAGGGCTCCATCTTTGCCATGTATCGTCCAGACGACGGCTCATCCATATATCAGCGTTTCCCAGGCCCCCCGGGCGGGTACTTGCAAAATACAAAGTTTGCTCATCAGCAGCAAGGAAGGGAGCAAAATCATGATAAGGCGAATTGATATCTTTGCCTAGGTTAATAGGGCTACTCCAGCGTCCATTATTTCGCCGAAAGCAAACATATAAATCTTGCTTTCCAAAGCCTGCAGAGTTATTTAGTTCGACAACTAAATACTGCCCACTAACCGATAAATAAAAATTCGCAAAACCATTTTCTGAAACAAGGCCCGGAATAAGTAGATTTTCGGGCAAGCTCCAATTACTATGTTGGTAAGTCGTTATAGAGGCTCCTAGTAGGCGAGTACTATCACTATAATATCTTCCACTTAATAGCAACGTTTTATTTCCTGGTAACACCGTACAAACAGCATCATTTGCCGTAGAATTAATAGGATAAGGAAGCTTATAGGGCTTTTGCCAACCTTGTTGTGTACGCTGGCTACACCATATTTCTTGGTTAAAATTATTTCCGTTTGTATTTGGCTTAGGCTCACTTCGCACAAAATACAAGAACCTTCCACAAATAGAAATTCTAGGCTGTAATTCAGGAAAAGGAGAATTGATAAACTGCCCCAAGCTCAATTGATCCCAGCTTTGAGCAATGCATAGATTATACCATACACTTACAATGCTTAGACCTAAAAATATTAATTTCATAAATAGTTTATTTGTTTGTCAGCCAAAAATATGCTTTCATACATATTTTTGAGCAATTTAACTAAAAAGTTATAATTAGAAAAAATTATGATAATGCAAATTAAAAAAGTTAATATTCAGAGTATGAATTTCTGGAAAAACTAAAAACAATGAACTAAGAGGCAATAATAGTAATTGATATTCAATTGATTAAAATTACGTTCCTAAAAGTAATAAAATTTGTTATGTTTGAATCTATGGAATAAAATTTGCTTAAACTTTAGTAAATTTGAGGATATAAATTAACATAGCAACAATGAAACAAATTCTGAAGGCCGTACTTGGATTCAGCTTAGTTATTGGACTACTTAATAGCAACGCGTTTAGCCAGTTACCGAACTTTAAATTTTATAATTCCAAAAAAGAACCCTTTACCAAAGCGAACATCAAGCCTGATCTGGCTACAGTAGTTTTTCTTTTCAATCCGTATTGCGAAACTTGCCAGGGTCTAGGAACTGCAATTATCGAGGCACAAAATCTTTTTAAGGAAACTCAATTTCTATTTGTTACTCAAAATGAAGAACTATCAGCCCTCACCTATTTTTCAAATGAAATATTAATTCCCTCCAAACGCAAACATCCTTTTTATCTAGTACGCGACTTGGATTACGAATTTGATACCTTCTTTGGAAAAAGTGATGTACCTACTATCCTAGTTTATAACAAAGCAGGAAAATTAGTAAAACGATATACCAAAGAAGCTACCGCAGCAGAAATAGCAAAAGCAACCACTCTTCCATAAGTTTCTAAAAGAAGGGAGCTTACCATTTTAATTAAAGCTCCCTTTATTTTTTAGGTTAATAATATATGGCAAAGCGATTCCATCGAAATTTCGAGGAATTCCAGCCAAAAAGACTACCTAGTATTTTAGGCCTAGAAATAATGAAACCTAGTCGATCTTTATTTGAGTCACTTCCAAGCCATATTTCTATCAATTCAAGTTTTTTGTACCGTCTAGAGCATTATATTCAAAAAGCTACTTTGGTCAACACTTCTAAAATTCGATCTGAACCTACTGTTGCATCCATCCTTCTTGAAATTGTATTTCATGAACCGGCCAGCTTCAATCCACTCAGGAATTATTTTAGAATATGACGAAAGTCAAAAACCGGTAGCAAATTGTGTTGTTTGTTTAACTTCTAATCAAAGTATTTTAATATTCAAAGCATCCTATTATGAATATTGCTAACCCTCCTAGCCGAAATATCGTGGACTCAATAGGCACATGCGACGCAATACTTAGAGCCCTACAAATGATAGAAAATAAACTGCACCTCCTCTTCTGGGGAGTAATAAACAACACCATTCAGCAGAAATTACCCCATATTAATTTATTAATTGATACCTGAGGATTCTATATTCAGGAGCTGGAGCCAATCTTAGAGTTACTAGTACATACCATTAGAGAACATAAAGCTAATTGCCAGCAGCTTTGACAGTAATTTGTATAGATTATTTCGAAATAGGTGTAGATTTATATTTATAAATTTATAAAGCAATTCTCAACACAAAAGTTTGGCAATACCTAAAAGTACTTAAAAAAGCACTAATGAAAATCAATAAAGAGGTAAAAGTAGGGGCATTTTCTATAGCGGGAGTAGCTCTTCTACTAGTAGGTCTTAGTTACTTAAGAGGAAAATCTGTTTTTGAACGCTCCAAACACTATAAAGTAGTGTATCATAATGTAGACGGGCTACTAGAAAACAGCAAAGTATTTTTAAGCGGCTACCCTGTCGGCATTGTAACGTCTGTAGAAATGGATCCAGAAACGGGAAAAATACACGTTGAATTTGAAGTAAACAAAAAACTAGCAATACCGCGCGATACTAAAGCAATGATTGTAACCTTAGACTTACTAGGAAATAGAGCAATTAAATTACTACTAGGAAGAGATAGTGTTTTAGCCGAAGACGGAGCAATATTAAAAGACTCGCTAGAATTAGGAATGCTACAAAATGTTTATATGCAACTATTACCGCTAAAAGAAAAAATTGGCTTTATACTCGACGAAATCCATCATATTACGCAAGAGGTACGCCTTGGCCTACAAGATTCCAATTCCCGAGTAAGTAGAATTACCCAAAATGTAGAAAATACTACCCGAAATTTAAGTGTAATTTCAAAAAATTTCGTTCCCCTCACCTACAAGCTCACCAGCCTTTCAGATACTATACTCTCTCTAGCGAGTGATATAAAAAAAACTACTCCTAAACTAAATACAATAGTAGAAAATACCCAATCAATTACTCAGTCTTTTAAAGAAACTGCTACTCAACTCCCCCCCTTAGTTACAGAAACACAAACTACTATGCAAAACTTAAGAGTGGTTCTAAATAAAATAGGCAACGGCGAAGGAAGCGTAGGAAAGCTATTTAATGATCCTAGTCTCTACATCAGTCTAGTATTGGCCAGTAAAAGTTTAGATTCTCTGCTAATAGACCTACGCAATAGACCTAAAAGATATGTTCATTTTTCAGTGTTTGGTAGAAAAGAAAAAAAGTAATTTTATCACGAAGCTTGTTACAATTGACTTATGAAATAACCTCAATAAACTAGAATATCTAGTATTGTAAAGATTCCAAAAACAATTGAAGCAATACCATTACTAGTAAAAAAAGCCAAATTAATTTTACTTAAATCATTAGGTTTTACAAGAGTATGCTGGTAGATAAGAAATAAAGAAAAAATAAATGCTCCTATTAAATAAAAAAAGCTGCGTCCGCTCATAACCCCCAAAACAAAAATACCCAGAAAAACTATAAAATGTAGCAACCTAGAAAACCAGATAGCATTTTGTTTACCTAATGCAACGGGTATACTTTTTAGACCATGAGCTTTATCAAAATCAACATCTTGAAGTGCATATAAAATATCAAAACCACTTACCCAGCAAAGCACAACCCAGGCTAAACCAATAATTTCCCATGTAAGTTTTTCTGCTACTGCCAAATAAGCTCCTAAGGGTGCCAAAGCTAAAGCTAGACCTAGCACAATATGACATAAAGCAGTAAATCGCTTAGTATATGAATAACCTAAAATTACAAGCAGCGCAATTGGAGAAAGATAAAAGCAAGTCTCATTAATAAGCCAGCTGCAGGTAATAAAGCCCATTACATTTAATATAATAAATGCAGTAGCTTCTCTTACACTAATAATTCCAGCTGGAATTTCCCGCATAGCTGTTCGCACATTCTGTGAATCGTATTTTCTATCCACTAAACGATTAAAGCCCATAGCTGCACTTCGAGCAAATACCATACACAGGGCTACATACAATAACTTGTACCAAGAAAATTGCCCTACCTTTTCATATGCCCAGAAAAAGCCTATCAGGGCGAAGGGAAAAGCAAAAATAGTATGCGAAAACTTAATAAATGATAAATATTGAATCACTTTCATAGTTTTAACAAATAAAAAAAGCCATCCCCTAAAGAGGATGGCTTAAAAAAGTTTGAAACTATTAATGAACTAGGATTTTCACTGTTTCAACAGCATCACCAATCTTAACTTGCATAAGGTATAGGCCTGGCGCTTCATTCGCTAGGTCAAATGCAAGCTCATTAGCTCCTGGTGATGCTTCATAAGCACGCTCTGCTACCTTAACACCCGCCAAGTTAGTTATTACAATCTGAACTTTTGTAGCCTCTTCCACATTAAACTTCACATTAAAGTTACCGTGCGTGGGGTTAGGATAAACACGCAGGTCGAGATCAGATTGCGTCCTACCTTCTTCCCGGCCAAGAGGCATTTCAAAGAAAACAGGGCTAGAGTATGCAGAACGAATACCGCTTCTTAGTGAACAGAACGAACAGTTTGTACGAACTCTAAAACCGTAACGTACCCCTGGCACAAGCCCTGTTACTAAGAAGGTAGTATTAGGCACAGGCGCAAAATTCTCTAGCCAAGTTTCAGGATCCTGGTCTGCCCTACCATAAGCAATAATATAACAAACTGCACCCGATTGGACAGCATTCCAACTTAAGGTAGCAGAATTTGAACTATTAATAGTTACAAAAGTTCCTTGTGGCACACTGCATGCTCCTGTAGCTTCTCCGGCAGTAGTTACATTCCTAGAAACAGAGTAGTCAGTTAAAGTACCATTCGAACATACTGCCTGTACTTGAAACTCATAAGTAGTATTGGGTAGTAGACCTGTTACCGTCCTACTATTACCCGTTGTATTTATAACCACAAATGCATCTGTAGAGCCTGCTCTGCGGTAACGTAAATTGTAGCTCGTAACATTCGGAATAGCATCCCAGGTGACTATTACAGTAGTTTGAGGCGACCCTGCATCCAGAGTAATATTTCTAATATCAGGCGCAGAATTCCCTGTAATGGTCACTGGTAAAGAAGCTGTACAGTTGCCCTCACGCACAGTAACATTGTAATTACCTGCGCTTAAGTTCGTAAATACTCCTGTAGTATTATTGAAATTAATACCGTCTATAGAGTACAGGTAGTTTGCACCGCTTCCTCCCGTTGCACGCACTGTAATAGAGCCTGTACTATTACCACAAGAGACATCCGTTTTACTGACAAGCTGCAAATTAGGAGCAGCGTTCACCTGTACTGTAGCACTTCCTGCTACAATACCAGGATTGCACGCAGCCGCATCAGTAACTGAGGTTAGAGTATAGTTACGTAAACCCGTTGCGGTAGGAGTAACTATTAAAGTGTACGGAGAGAAATTGATATTATTTACTGTTATAGGAGTTCCGCCGTTTTCAGAATAACTAATACTCCACGGAGCTGTACCCGATAAGGTCACTGTCAAGGCTACAAATTGCCCTAAACAAATAGGTGCTGGCGACCCACTTATAGTAGCAGTAGGACGATTAGAAACTCTAACTTCTACTGTAGAAACACTAGAAGTACAATTACCTGAAATAGCAACTATGGAATAAATACCATTATTCCTCTGGGTTACAGAACTGATTACAGGATTTTGAAGAGTAGAACTAAAGTTATTAGGTCCTGTCCATAAATAACGAGCACCTGGTACAAGAGAAGCTACTAAACGTATCTCTCCTCCTTCACACACGGGTGTTTGCACAGTTGCTGTAGGAGCAGCAGGCGTAGAACTAAGAACCACATTGGTAGTAGATATGCTTGAAGTACATCCACCTGCAATAGCAACTACACTATAAACACCTGCGCTCGCAGGGAAAAGTACAAAAACAGGATTTTGATTAGAAGCGGTAAAGCCATTAGGACCTGTCCAGTAATAAGCAGTAGCACCCGCAACGCTAGATGCATTCAACTGGATAGCCTCGCCTATGCACCTAGGTCCATTATTAGAAGCTACCGGTGCAGCTGGTGGAGTATTTACTTCTACACGTACTAAAGCATTAGAGGTAATAGCACACCCGTTACCATCAATCAAACTACGCACGGAATATACTGTAGTTTGAGTAGGATTAACAGTCATGGTATAGGAGAACGGACTTGAACTATTCACGTCTCCAAAAGTTATGGGTAATTGGTCTTGACCATTTGCACTATAGATAACTGTCCACGGACCTTTACCCGTTACGTTGAAAGTAAGGTTCGCATTACCACCTGGGCAAATACCGCTTGCATTGCTAACAATTTCGACTGCAGGCCTTGGATTTACACGCACAATTGTACGACTATTTAGATTAAGATCACTGCATCCTGAAGCATCCGTAACACCATTAATAGTGTATACTCTATCACTATTTGGAGAAACAGGCAAAGTAATAACTGAAGGACTAGGCGAATTATTATCTCCTACATTGATAGAGGTAGGAATGTCATTTTCCGTATACAATACTTGCCAAGGTCCTCTACCCGTCAGCTTTAAGAATAATTCTGCCCTCTCTCCTTCACAGATAGTAACATTATTATTCGTGAATTCAGCAGTTGGAACTTGGCTTACATTTTGAACGAACGTGCCCGTTCCCCTAATTGTACCAGCACAATTGTTACCATCACTTAATCTTGTTAATACGAACGTAATTGAAGATGCCGGAGTTAGTTGTAGTTCATAAACAAAAGGCGAGGGTGAATTCACATTACCAATCACTAAAGTAGGCTGTGGAACACCATTTTGTGTATGATCTAATACCCAAGGCCCCTTACCCGTTAACTGTATAGGTATACGCACTAAAGAGCCGGCACAGGTGGTATTACTAGCAGCGTTAAAAGTAGCTGTAGGAATCGGATTTACAGTTACCCGGAAACGTCTATCTACGACATTTGCACTACAATCATTAGCATCTACCACACCTGTGAGAACATAATCCGTAGTTCTTTGAGGATTTAGAGTTATAGCGAAATCAGATGGGCTAGGAGACGTAGCCGTTCCGATTGCAAAAGCCTGAGGAGCGCCATTTTCATTATAGAGAAGCGTCCAGGGCCCACGCCCGGTCAAGGTAACATTCATAGTAGTTGAGCCACCAGCACAAATTGCAGTATTAGTGCTATTGAGTACCACAGTGGGTAAAGGATTTACCACTATAGTGGTAGAAGTACCTACACCACTCAAATTACGAGAGCACGCAGGCTGAGCATCTGTATTCGTAATTGAAACCAATTGTACCTCTGTACTTTGAGTTAAAGTACCCGTACTCAAAGTGAAGGTAGAATTACCAATTCCATTAGTGGTAAATACTTCATTACCTACACGATAAGTTAGTAACCAGTTGGTTAATTCACTCATGTTAGATACGCGTACCGTAAACTCACCTCTATTACCTGCACAAATAGTACTTCCTCTAACAATTTCAGCCATAGGTACGTCCGATACGGTTACAGTAGCTATACCTCCAAGGTTACTTGAACAATTATTGCCATCTACTACGCTTACTAGAGTATAGGTAGCATTCTCACTAGGTACAGGGAAGGAGAATGGAGAAGTAGGTACATTAACTGTTGCTAACGTTCCAACACTACCTGGAGCAGTAGAACGGGCATAACTTACTTGCCACGGCCCCTGACCCGTAAGGTTAAAAGTAAGTTCAGGAACTACCCCCTTACATACCGTAACCCTATTGTTAGCAAAGACAACACTCGGACTCGTAATTACCACATTCGTGGTAGCAACTCTTGAGGAGCATGTACCAATATTTACCACCAGGCTGTACTCTCCTGCATTGGCCGTAGAAACACTAGGTATTACAGGATTCTGACTGGTCGAAATAAATCCTGCAGGTCCACTCCAGTTATACCTTACACCTGGCACTGCAGTAGCAGAAAGATTTAGTGGTAAGCCTACGCACAAGGGCCCATTATTATTCACGTTAGGTGCTTGAGGTACTGGTATTATCTGTACATTAATCGTCCCTACCGAACTACATCCACCTGCACTTATAACTACCGTGTATACACCACTGTAGTCTGTGGTAACACTATTCAAGAAAGGTTCTCGCAGCACAGAACTAAAGCCATTTGGACCACTCCAATAATACTGGGCTGTAGGAACTACCGGAGCTGTTAGCTGCATAGTTGTACCTGCACAAACCGGACTATTACTACCTAGAACTGGCGTAGCAGGTGTACGAGAAACTACTACGTCTACCACTACTACATTTGAAACGCAATTTCCTACTGTTGCAGTAACACTATAACTGCCACTATTATTTACAGAAGCATTTTGTATTACTGGGTTCTGTGCAGAAGAATTAAAGCCCCCTGGCCCGAACCAAGAATACGTAGCCCCTGTAATGGTAGAAGCTGTTAATTGAATAGCTTGCCCCGCACATAAAGGCCCATTATAACCTGCAGTAAGATTTAATGCCCCTTCTCTAACTTCTACAACCGTCTTTGCTACAGGTAAAGTACACTGCCCAACAATCGCCGTAACGCTATACTCACCTGCTGCAGTTGCACGAACATTATTCAGTACAGGATTACTACCCTCTGCCCTGAAACCGTTGGGTCCAACCCATAAGTAAGTAGCTCCAGCAATATTGGTAGCCGTTAAGTTCAAAATTCCGCCTTCGCACACCGGCCCGTTATTATTTGCCGTAATAGAGATAGGCGCGTCATTTACCGTAACAAAAATGGTCGAAGTTTGCGAAGTACAGTTTCCGATAATCGCTGTGAGGCTATACAAGCCACCATTCGCAGTAGTTACATTTTGGATAACTGGATTTTGTGAAACTGATTGATAACCCCCTGGCCCTCTCCAGAGATAGGTAGCCCCGGGTATCGAAGAAGCGGTCAAGCTTAGAAGCTGCCCTGTGCAAACGGGACCATTGTAAGTAGCAACCGGACGTGTTGGAGCTGGAGAAACAATCACATTCGTAGAAACTACCGGCGTTGCACAGCTACCTAATGTAGCTCTAACACTGTAAGTTCCACTGGCGCTTGTAGAAACGGAAGGAATAGATGGATTTTGCTCGTTAGAGGTAAATCCATTAGGACCACTCCACTGATATATAGCGCCTGGAATAAGGCTTGCCGTTAACTGCAAAATCCCCCTTTCGCAAACGGGCCCATTATTTCCTACCGCTAAAGCTCCTGGAGATGGATTTACTACTACATTTACAGCGCCTGGCCGGGCAGATATGCAGTTTCCTACTCTTACCGTCAAGAAATATAAACCTGCATCATTGCTAGTTATATTTCGACGAATAGGCAATTGGCTAGTAGAGGTGAACCCATTAGGTCCGCTCCATTGGTAAGTTGCGCCTGGAATAGCATTCGTTGTCAAGTTCAAATCTTCACCTTCACAAAGCGGGGTATTTGCTAAAACCGTAGGAGTAGAAGGTGCTGCGTTAACAACCACGTTTGTAAATGCAGTAACCGAAGTACATCCTGCCAAAGTAGCAGTGACAGTATATTGACCCGCATCAGCTTCAGTAATATTCGTACGAATAGCAGATTGTGTAGTAGCGCTAAAACCATTAGGACCAGCCCAACGATAGGTACTACCATTTATAAAGTTGGCACTCAGACTTAAGGTTTGACCAGGGCATAGAGGTCCATTATTAGTTACCGTAATTGGAGTAGTAACCTGATTAATTTGAACAGTTGTAGTAGCCGCTTGCGACGTACAGCCTTCAGCGGATATTGCTACTACAGAATAAGTTCCCGCATCTAGAGTAATTACATTAGGTCTACTCGGATTTTGGCTTGTGGAGCTAAATCCATTAGGCCCTGTCCAACTGTAAGACACGTTAGGTATCGTTGGAGCCGTAAGCTGCAGCGTAGATCCCACACATAGAGGACCATTATTTCCTGCAGCAGTTACTGAGGGCGTTTGATTAACCGTAATACCTACTGTAGCTACAGGGGAAGCACAGTTACCTACCAGCGCAATTACGCTATACGTACCCGTCGAAGCTACCCCAACATTTGTAATAATCGGGTTGGGTAAGTCTGAAACAAAACCATTGGGTCCTGACCAACTATACCTAGCACCATCTACCTGGCTCGATGTTAAACTTAAGGTTTGGCCACTACATAAAACTGTACTACTAGCACCCGCACTTATAGTAGGAGGCGCAGGTAATATTACTACATTAGTTGAAGCTACGTTCGAAACACAACCTCCTATTCGAGCCGTAACAGAGTAAGAACCTGCTTGCAAAGTTGTTATATTAGGTATTGTAGGATTCAGGGTAGTAGCGCTAAAGTTATTAGGTCCTGTCCA
>JANWXU010000077.1 GCA_025057395.1 Bacteroidia bacterium
GAACTTCTTTTTAAAGTTATTGGAATTGTCGGGACAGGTTTACTAATTATTTTTTCTTTATTAGCTTTCTTAATATTTAAATATAACTTTTATTTTAATTTTTTTGATTGGTTTAATCCCTTTGCCAAGTACTTTGACAGAAAGATCCAAGATACTTCCGCTGTACTTAACAAACTCAAAGTACAAAAAAGCTCCTCTTCATCATCTAACTCTTCCACAACTATTGATAACCAGCCTAGCGAAGAAGAAGTAATTTTCTCAGTGCGTAAACGAAAAGAGCCTACCAACACTTCAATAGAAGCCGTGGACGAAAAAACTGTAGAGGCTCCAATTGAAGCTGAAAAAGAATTCAACGGAGAAAAAAAAAATCAAACTGAAAACTACTCATTTTCACCAACCTTTTCTTATGAACATCCTTGTCCTGATCCTAGTATTGAAGAATTGCCCGTATTATCCATAGTAGCCCTTCCCAAAGAAAAACAAAAGAAGCAAACTACCCCCTCCAATAGCAAAGAAATGAATTCTATAGAATTGGTGATTGAAAAAAAAACTTCTTTTGAGCAAAAAAATTTAGTGTTAGAACAAAATAGTGAATCAAATAACTTACTAATAGCTCCCCATAATGATAATATCTATCAAACCGAAAAAAAAATATTTGCTCGCATTATTGCGCCCGTAGACCAAGAAACTCTAGGCGATGAAGAAACATTGGGGGAATGGGAGGCATACGACCCTAAAAAAGATTTAGCAAACTATCGCTATCCGCCTATTGATTTACTTAAATATTATGAAAATCCTGGATGGGAAGTCAATAAGCAGGAGTTAGAAAACAATAAAAATCAAATTGTAAAAACCCTTCATGATTACGGCATTGAAATTACTTCAATTAAAGCCACAATTGGACCAACAGTAACTCTATATGAAATTGTTCCTGCTGCCGGAGTTCGAATTAGCAAGATTAAGAACTTAGAAGATGATATTGCCTTAAACTTAGCCGCATTAGGCATTCGGATTATAGCCCCTATGCCGGGCAAAGGTACTATTGGTATTGAAATCCCTAATTCCACGCCCGAAATTGTCTCTTTCCGAAGTATTTTAGCTACAGAAAAATTCAAAAATACCCAAGCAGAACTTCCTATTGCTATTGGTAAGACTATCTCCAACGAAGTTTTTATAGCTGACCTTACTAAAATGCCCCATCTTTTAGTGGCGGGAGCTACGGGGCAAGGAAAATCAGTAGGCCTCAATTGTATTATTGCTTCGATTCTTTATAAAAAACACCCAGCTCAAGTCAAGTTTGTTCTTATCGATCCTAAAAAGGTAGAAATGAGCCTCTATCAGCCTCTTGAAAATCACTTTTTAGCTAAACTTCCTACCCTTGAAAATGCAATTATAACGGATACTAAGCATGCTATCCAAGTACTTAATAGCTTATGCGTCGAAATGGATAGCCGATATAATAAACTCAACCTTGCAAGGGTACGAAATATCACAGAATACAACGATAAATTTATCCATCGAAAGCTAAATCCCAGAAACGGACATCAATTTTTACCTTACATTGTACTCATTATCGATGAACTTGCCGATTTAATGATGACCTCTGGTAAAGAAGTAGAAACTCCTATAGCAAGGCTAGCCCAATTAGGGAGAGCGTGCGGTATTCATCTAGTAGTGGCAACCCAGCGCCCTTCAGTAAATGTTATCACAGGAATTATTAAAGCTAATTTTACAGCTCGTATCTCCTATCGAGTAACTTCAAAAATAGATTCACGAACCATTTTAGATTGTAATGGTGCAGAAAGGCTTGTTGGCCGCGGAGACCTACTTTTTTATAATGGCTCTGATATTATCCGTTTACAAAATGCTTTTATTGATACTCCTGAAGTAGAAAAATTAGTAGAATTTATTGCTAACCAAAAAGGATATACAGAGCCTTTCTATTTACCCGAAGTTGCTTTAGAAAATAACGAAGAAGAAGAAAAAGAATATTGGGCTTCGGAAGAAAGAGACCCTCTTTTTGAAGAAGCAGCTCGTTTGATAGTCTCCTTGCAGCAGGGCTCTACTTCAATCATTCAACGCAGAATGAAACTAGGATACAACCGTGCCGGTAGAATTATGGACCAATTAGAGCAGGCAGGAATTGTAGGACCCGCCTGTGGCAGTAAACCTCGCGAAGTATTGGTTACTGAATTCGAACTTGAAAAAATATTATCTCGTAGGTCTTAACTTTCTTCCTCTTGGTAGTATTTTCGTTAAACAGCATTGTTACTTTTTGTTTTTAGTCCTAAATTAACAAAAAGACTTACCTTTTGTACTCCTAATTAGCAAGCAGCTATTTTTCACCAAAAACAAGTCTTTATATGCGTATCATTTTTTGCTTAAGTTTTATAATGATTTTTTTTTCAATTGTAACCCCTCAAACAATGATCACTTCGAATAACGAAAAAGTAAATCTTTTAATATCTAATTTCCAAAAATTTCAAGCCCAGTGCCCAGAAGAAAGAATTTATCTTCACCTTGATAAGCCTCTTTATAAACCCGGAGAAACCATCTGGTTTCAAGCATACGTAAGGGATGGTGCTACGCTAGCTCCTTCTAGCCAAAGTGAAATATTATATATTGAATTTCTCGATCCTAAGGGCAATAAAATCCATGAATATACCTTAATAGCCAAAGAAGGAATTGCTAGTGGTGATATTTACTTAGGCAAACACTTATTAGGAGGAATGTATAAAATCAGAGCATATACAGCATGGCAAAAAAAACAACCTAACCCTTATATTTTTGAAAAAGAAGTGCAGCTTCAAAAAGTCATCTTGCCCCGTCTTAAAATGAAAATAGAATTCATAAGAAAGTCTTACTCTCCTGGGCAAGAAGCAGAAGCACTCTTAGAAGTTTCTACGCTAGAAAATCTTCCTCTCAGCCAGGAATTCACACTACAAGTTTTAATAAATGGGAAATTAGCAGAAACCCAAAAGCTTAAGCTTGATACTCAAGGCAAAGCTTTACTAAAATATAAATTACCCTCGGACCTAACTAATCACGATGCTCTTTTTAATGTTCTTATACCCTACCAAGGAACTATTGAGTCTATCACACGATCTATTCCTATTCACTTAGGTCGTATTAATCTACAATTTTACCCTGAGGGCGGAGACCTTATAGCGGGCTTACCTACTCACCTAGCTTTTGCAGCTACTAACGAATGGGGCAAACCTACAGAAATTGCTGGTTACATACAAAATGCAAAAGGAGAAAAAGTAGCCTCCTTCCGCTCCTTAAAATACGGACTTGGGAAAATCCATTTCACCCCTTTGCCTAATGAAACCTACACTGCTATTGTTACTGAACCACCTGCTATTAATACAACTTTTACTTTGCCTAATCCTCTTTCTCAGGGGTTTGTTATGAATGTGCAAAAAGCTGCTCCTGATAAGCTAGATATTATTTTGTACTCCACCCTAACAGAAACTGTAACCTTATTAGTACAAGTAAGGAGTAAACTTTACCTTGCACAAAGCTATCCCCTGCAAAAAGGAAAAAACACCCTTTCTATTACTTTGCCTACAGAAGTACCTGCAGGAGTAGCACAGCTTACATTAGTAGACAGTAAGGGAATTCCGCGTGCAGAAAGGCTCGCCTTTGTTAACGAGAATAAACAACTAAAAATTACAATAAAAACTGACAAAGAAAAATATTTACCGCGTGAAAAAGTAACATTCACACTCCAAGTAACGGATGAACGCAATATGCCTGTACCCGGGCAATTTTCTCTTGCTGTAGTAGATGATAAACTACTCAGCATGCAAAACGATAAGTCAAGTAATATTTTAACAGCTCTTTTATTAGAGCCTGACGTAAAAGATAAAATTGAAGAAGTCACTGCCTTTATGGATCCTCAGGATAAGAATGCTCCAGAATTGCTAGACCTTCTCCTTACTACTCGATTATGGCGTAGATTTACCTGGCAAGAACTTCCTACCCTACTAAGAAATACAGAAAATCTAGGAGACGGTGAGCGTGCAATAATTGAAGGAAGGGTATTTTACCAAAACTATTCCAGAAAGGGTGTAATCTCAAAAATACCCCTGCCAGGCTCCACCCTTGAATATGCCATAGGTAAAGACTCTATCAAAATAATTACGGATAGTCAAGGCAGGTATATTATCCGGAATTTAGAGCTCTATGAACCAATTACCGTACTTGTAAAAGCTACTATCCTTCCAGAACTAAAAAATCAAAAAGAAACTATTACCACTACCTATACATTTACTGACTATGGCAAAAACCAAGATATTATAATCAATTCATGGGAAGCCCAAACAATTCCTATGCCATTTGCTGCTATGCGTGGAAGAAACAGGAATGAAAAATTATTAATGGCTGCTCCAGCGCTTGTTCAAGTTGAAGAAGTAAGTCCTTTACCTGGTGGAGCCCCCCAAGAAGATGCTGTTTTAGCTAATCTAGCTTTGGAAGAAGCTTCTGCCCCCGAAGAAATAGATAAAGACTTTGAAGAATACATGTCTCTCCCAAGAGAAATTGAAATGAAAAGAATTGCTCCTAGGGAGAAGGAATTAGAAATAGAAGAAAAACCTACACGTTTTTATCGTGCTCGTCAATTTGCTGCTCCTATCTATGATGATAAAATCGCCCCTTCTACTCGTAATGATTTTAGAACAACTTTATATTGGAAGTCCAACTTAATATTAGATAGAACAGGAAGTGCTACTCTAACTTTCTATAATTCCGATGATATTAGTGCTTATCGCATTATAGTAGAGGGAATTGGTGCTGAAGGAAGTGTGGGACATGCCGAAAAGTTATATTATACTCAGCTGCCATTTAGCATCCAATCTATTCTTCCCAACAATGTAGCTGTGGGAGATAGAGTTAAAATTCCTGTAATTTTACAAAATCATACTACTCAAAACTTAGAAGGCAAATTAGAAATCCAGAGCCCCCGAGGATGGAAATTTATAAACAGTTCTATTATTTCTTCGCCTGTGAAACTCCCCCCCCAAAGTGCAACTACTCTTTTATTAGCTTATGATGTTATCAAGCCTATAGGTAAAGATACCATAATTTTGCGTTTTGAAGGCGCGGGCTTAAAAGATGCTATTGCACAAGAGGTAATAACAAATCCTCGCGGCTTTCCTGCTGCTGTAACATTTTCTGGACAAGAATTAAAAAACGAATATTCTTTTTCAATACAGCACTTGGTAGAAGGAAGTATTAGAGCCACCTTTAGTGCTTTCCCCACTACTTTAGATGAAATACTCAAAGGGCTAGAATCTATGGTTCATTTACCTACAGGCTGTTTTGAGCAAGCTTCTTCGAGTAATTATCCTAATCTGCTGGTGCTGCAATACATGAGGGAAGCTAACATTCAAAATCCTACACTAATGAAAAAAATTAATCAATACCTGGAAGAGGGGTATAAAAAACTTATCAGCTATGAAACCCAAGAAAAAGGATTTGAATGGTTTGGTGCTACCCCTGCTCATGAAGCCCTTACTGCCTACGGATTAATGGAATTCAAAGATATGCAGGCTGTGTATCCTAATGTAGATAAAACTCTTGTAAGTCGTACTGCTCAGTGGCTTCTAGGACGCCGAGACGGCAAAGGGGGCTTTTTAAGAGACCCTAAAGCATTAGACTCCTTTGGTGCTGCTTCCCCCGAAATAACAAATGCTTATATTACTTGGGCACTAAGCGAAGCAGGAATTCAAAATCTAGGTCTTGAAATTGAAAATGTCTACCATAGTGCGCTTCGCTCGCAAGATCCTTACCAACTAGCACTCCTAGCACTTACCCTATGGAACGTAAATGATAATAGAGCCACTAATATTTTGAAACAACTGCTAAGTCATCAAAATGCAGATGGTAGCTTTACGGGAAAAACACATTCCATCACTCGCTCGCAGGGAATTTCTTTACAACTTGAAACTACCGCTTTAGCTGCTCTAGCCATGATGGCCTCTACTAAGCCAGAGCCCCTTGCACTTCAAAAAGCCATTGAATTTATGCTCAAAAATCGCAATCAATATGGAGGCTATGGAACAACCCAAAGTACTATTTTAGTATTAAAAGCTCTAATTGCTTATGCCCGTTTTGCTAAAAGAACGCAAGAGAGCGGAACCATTGAGCTATATCTCAATGGACAAAAAATTGCTTCGCAAACATACCAAGCAGGACAGCAGGGAGAAATAAAAATTGAAGGCTGGGAAAAATACCTTAGTGAAGGAAAGCACCAATTAAAAGTCCAATTTAGCGATACCAAAGTAGCACTTCCCTTTCATATAAATATTAGCTGGTATACTACGCTACCAGGCTCTTCTCCAGAAGCTAAAATTGCATTACAGACCCAATTTTTACAAAAAAATATTCGAAAAGGCGAAACAGCAAGACTTAAAGTAACTATTAGTAACCTAAAAAATGAAGGACAACCCATGACCTTAGCACAAATAGGAATTCCTGGGGGCTTGCAACCAGAACCATGGCAACTAAAAGAGCTCCAAGAAAAAAGAATTATTGATTTTTATGAACTTAGCAAAGACGCTATTTATATCTACTATCGTCAATTGCTACCAGTGGAAAAAAAAGAAATTAATCTAGATTTAAAAGCTGCTGTACCCGGAACCTACTTAGGACCAGCCTCCTGCAGCTGGCTTTATTATGCCCCCGAAACCCGCTATTGGGTACCTGGCTTAGAAATTACTATTGAAGAATAAAACTTAAAAACTTATTTGAAAAACATAAAGTACACTGCTAGTAAAATACAAGCAAAAGCTGCTATATATCTCCAGGTAATAGGCTCCTTTAGGTAAAAAAGAGAAAAAAAAGCAAATACTATCAGTGTAATTACCTCTTGTAAAATTTTAAGCTGTGCACCACTGAATTGTCCATACCCCCAGCGGTTAGCAGGTATCATTAGGCAGTATTCAAAAAAAGCAATTCCCCAGCTTATGAATATTACCTTCCAAAGTGTTGCATCTTTTAGTTTAAGGTGCCAGTACCAGGCAAAAGTCATAAAAATATTTGAAAGCAAAAGCAAAATAATAGTTTTCATATATTTAGTTAGTCACATTCAAGCCCTAACCTGTAGCGTAAATTATCTAGTTTATCAAAATCCAATTGTAAATTAGGACTATTTATTACCTTGCCAGCACTAATTCCAAAAGGTTTTACAGTAATAGCCTCTTCTATGGAACAATAATCAATATTAATAAAACAATTAGTAGGTAAGGGAGGCCAAGGGGGGGCACAGCGAAGTTCCAAAAAAGCAAATTCTTCGCTTAATTCGTAAAGGCTATTAGGTATCTCATACAAGCTGAGTATGTAATTTTCTCCTTTTTGACTTACGTTTTGCAGCTGAATATAGATAGGACAGTTTGCTTCTAGATTCTCCACTTCCTGGATAGCTGAAATATCGGCTCCTACATCAATCACTAAAGCTGGCACGCTCAGCCAGGGAACAATCTGCTGCAACATAGCTAAGGAAATTTTATAAAGACTCCCTCTTTCTAATGAGAATCCAAGATATTCAATTCCCCAGCCAGCGCAAGCCCGCGCGTCCGCCAAATTAGTTAGAAAATTAATTTTAAGCTTTGGAATGTGCATTGTTACAACCCAATAATTTCGCTTCTTATTTTCTTTCAGTGGCAGAGGGAGCAGAAGAAGAAAGGAATATACCTCAAAGTTTAGCAAGCAAAGTTATGGAAAAGTTATGGAGAATATCACAAAAATTATTCTTACCTCAAGGAAATTAATTTTTGAAAGTTAATTTGACTTAAATTGCGGTAAAATTCTCGGTCTAATTATGAGCGATGTAGTAGGTTTGGGCGCCAAAAGGCTAGCTTTATTTGAGGAATCTCAAACATTAGCTATGGCTGCCAAAGTGAGAGAATTACAACAAAAAGGGCAGCGCATACTTTCTCTAACACTAGGAGAGCCCGATTTTGATACGCCCCAACACATTAAAAAAGCAGCGGAAAGAGCCATAGCTGAAAACTTCACGCACTATCCACCTGTAGCTGGAATTCCTGAACTAAGAGAGGGAGTTGCATTTTTTTTTCAAAAACAATTTCAACTACCTTACACAAAGGAAAATATTATCATTTCCACAGGTGCCAAACAATCTCTAATTAATGCTATAATGTGTTTATTAGATCCTGGCGATGAAGTAATTTTACCAGCCCCTTATTGGGTTTCTTACCTTCCAATGATACAAATGGCAGAAGCTATTCCTATCGTAGTTTCTACTAGCACTAATACTGAACTAAAAATTACTCCCCAGCAGCTAGAAGCAGTGATTACTCCCAAAACTAAACTTTTTATTCTTAATAGTCCTAGCAATCCATCGGGCGCCCTTTATACCCCTCAGGAAATTCAAGAGCTTGCTACAGTACTAGAAAAATATCCTAAAGTTTACATTTTAGCAGATGAAATTTATGCCTTGGTACGCTATATCCCTGAGTATAAGAGTATAGGAAGTATACCTAGTTTATTTGAGCGTACTATTACTATAAATGGGGTTTCTAAAGCTTTTTCCATGACAGGCTGGCGCATTGGTTTCATGGGAGCTCCTAAGTGGCTTGCCAAGCTTTGTGAAAAATATCAGGGACAAATTACATCAGGAGCTAATTCAATTGCACAAAAAGCAGCTTTAGCAGCTGTAACAGAAGATCTTACCCCTACCTACGAAATGGTAGCAACTTTTAAAAAAAGGCGTGATATATTTGTTAATTTACTAAAAGAGCAGATTCCTGATTTTCAAATTTTCCTTCCGCAGGGGGCGTTTTACCTTTATCCTAACGTTAGTGCTTTTTTAGGTAAAAGAACTCCCGATGGTAAAGTTATTGAAGACGTAGAAAGTCTTACCCTGTATTTACTAGAAAAAGCACAGGTTGCTGCTGTATCAGGTAAAGGATTTGGCACCAGTGAGCATATTCGTTTCTCTTACGCTTGCTCTACGCAAATATTAGAAGAAGCGGTTGTTAAAATGGCAAAAGTCTTATATCAACTCCAATAAAAAATTAAATTTAAAAATAATCTAAATGACCCTAGCTCAAAACGAAAATATCTTTTTTACCCAGGCTCTACCTAATATCCAGATAGCGGTAATTGGTGACGTAATGCTAGATCAATACATTTGGGGTAAAGCTGAAAGAATTTCTCCCGAAGCTCCTGTGCCTATTTTGGAAATACAGGAGCAAGAATCTCGCCCTGGCGGAGCAGCCAATGTAGCACTCAATCTTGTTGCCCTAGGGGTTAAGGTTCAATTAATAGGTTTGATAGGAAAAGATACTGCAGGCGAAGAATTAATAGATATCCTTAGTCTAAACGCAATACCTACTACAGGGCTATACAAAACATTTGAACGCCCTACTACTACCAAAACCAGAATTTTAGCAACCAGTGGTCCTACAGGGCCTCGTCAGTTATTACGTTTAGATAAAGAAAATAGCAATCCTTTCTTTTGTAAGCCTTTTGAAGAGTTTATAAAACAAAATATTTTACAAAAGCAATGGGATGCAATTATCATTGAAGATTACGATAAGGGAGTACTTAACCATGAAATCATTGAGTGGATTATACAATACAGTCATAATCATAACATTCCTGTATTAGTTGACCCTAAATTTCGTAATTTCTTTAGCTATACAGGCTGTACTTTATTCAAGCCTAACCTTAGAGAACTCAACACTGCCCTAGAGCTACGCATCGATAAAAAAGACATTGTTGGCTTGGTGGAAGCGGTAAGTTTGTTAAGAACAAAAATGCCCCACCCTTATACGCTTGTTACTTTAGGAGATAATGGAGTTCTTTTAGTAAACCCTGAAATGAAACATTTGCACATTGCGGCTCACCTCAGAAAAATTGCTGATGTTTCGGGCGCTGGTGATACGGTAATTAGTGTAATGGCTGCAGCTATTGCCGCTGGTCTTTCTTACCCTTTAGCAACTCAACTAGCCAATTTGGCAGGGGGCATGGTTTGCGAAGAAGCGGGAGCAGTAGCTATTGATCTTACTCGATTAGCTCAAGAAACTCATCGCCTTAACCTCTTTGAGTGGAGTAATGTTACTCTGTAATTTAGGGCATTCTTTAGGCTTTTTTCAAGCTAATAATTCGAATTAAATATTTTTCCAAGAATAAATTAATATCTACATCTACTTTAAAGTAGGTAACTCCCAATAAGTAAAGTATGCTAAAAATTAACGTTCTAATAATACTGTCAAGATAAGGATTAGAAAAGGAAGGAATAAAAAAAGCACATAAAAAACTTACAAGAGCAATAAGAAAAACATAAATATGATTTCGGCTAAAAGGCTGCAATCCAAAAGCAATTTTAATAAATCCCCACTTTAAAATATTCAAAATTAGCATAGATAAAAAAGTAGCAAAAGCAGCACCTATTGCTCCATAAAGCCGGATGAATATTAAGTTAGTAATAACAGTTAAAATTAATAACAATAAATTAAAATAAGAATCATATTGATACTTAGGAGAAGAATTAATTAGATAGTGGTTAACTCCAAAAGCAGCATTTATCATGTTGGAAAGTCCTAGGAATATAAATATCATCCAATTTTCGTAATATTCTACTTTTTTTAAAAGCGCAAATACACTTTGATTACAAAGGCATAGAGCTAAAAATATACCTACTGAAAGAATCGTTTGAATAATCGAAGATTTATAATAAAGCTTATCTAATTTTGGCAGGTCATTTCGACTCCAAGCCTCAGCCAATACAGGATAAGCAATCTTTGTAAAGGCTCTTGAAGGAATTGCAATAATCACCGCTAAATTAGAATATACTGAGAAAACGCCCAAACTGCTTAGTCCTACCATAGAGCCAATCATTATGCTGTCAATATTAAAAGTAGCTAAGACCACCCCTCCAGAAAGCATACAATAAGCAGAAAATTTTAATATATCATTAATCTCCCCGGAAGAAAGACCAGAAAAACTAGCTATCCATATAAATTTTCGTTGTTGTAAAAGAATCCAGGCTATAATTAAAAATGCTAAAACGTAACTTATCACTACTCCCCCTACTACTCCTTCAAAGGTTATCCAATGTCCAATATAAAAACCTGCTAAAAAACTAAGTGTAAGACGTAAGAATACTTCGCGTAAAAAATTTGCTTCTACTGAACGATAGAAAGCAGCACTGATAGCTTCAAAATTATTAAACAAAGCAGCCGAAATGCCCATAGGAATAACTAACCAATAGTACTTAGAAAATAGGCTAGATTTTTGCGCAAAGTATTCCTTAATAGGCCCGTAGCCTAAAATGTAGCATAAAGTAACTAGTAAACAACCTATTAAGCCTAATAATAACATTAAGCTTAATATACCGTTGTGCCTTTTATCTTGAGTTTTATAAATAGGAAAATACCTAATAATAGCACTAGGCACTCCCCATTGAGCTATTTGGGCATAAATAGCGGCTATGCTTATGAGTAAGCGTAGTAAACCAATTTGCTCGGTAGAAAAATAACGCGGCAGAATTACAATATAATTTACAAAACCAATAAATAAGCCTAAGTAAGTAAATATACTATTTGCTAAAAACTGTTTTTTTATTATTCCCATTTAAATTATTCTCAAGCATTTTCAGCTATTTCTGCCAGTTCTAGCCAGCGCTCTGTTTTTTGTTCAATTTTTTCAATAATTTTTGCCATTTCTGTAGCCCACTCTTGCATCTGTTGATGAGTAGCATTTCCTAAACTCATAATTTGAGCTAGCTCCTCCTTTCGTGCTTCTAATTGCATTAATTCTTTTTCTAGTTGTTCGTATTCTCTTTGTTCATTGAAGGTTAACTTACGTTTTCGGTTTTCATTCTTTTTAACTGATTTTTGGAGAATTTCTTCTTTTTGCTTGGTAGTATTGGTAATAGTAGACTGCTTTTTTTCTTCAATTTCTTTCTCAGCTCTATATTGCCGGTAGTTACCATTATAATCTTTAATTTTACCCTCCCCTTCAAATATGAGCAAATGGTCTACAATTTTATCCATAAAGTAACGATCGTGCGAAACAAGCACTAAACAGCCTGTGTAGTGCATTAAAAATTCCTCTAACAGATTTAATGTTATAAGGTCTAAGTCATTAGTAGGTTCATCAAGAATCAAAAAGTTAGGATTTTTCATAAGCACTGTAAGCAAGTGCAAGCGGCGTTTTTCTCCCCCACTTAATTTTTCTACTAAGCTTTGTTGCATAGCAAAGTCAAACTGAAAATGATATAAAAATTGCTGAGCACTTACCTTTTCGCCGGTGGAAAGTGGAATCACTTCAGCTATATTTTTAACCACGTCAATAACTCTAGTGCCCTCTTTAAAAGGCGGATATTCTTGTTGATAATAACCCATTACAATAGTTTCGCCAGGAACAATGCTTCCAGCATCGGGCTGAATAGCGCCTGTTAGCAAGTTTAAAAAGGTAGTTTTTCCCACTCCGTTTCTGCCTACAATTCCAACTTTTTCAAAAGGCTTGAATACATAGCTAAAATTTTTTAGTATAAAAGTATTGCCCCACTTTTTAGTTACATTTTTAATTTCCAAAATTTTACCCCCTATTCGAGTAGTTTTTACATTTAGTTCTAAGTTAGGTTCTAGGCGTCTAGATTTTACTTTTTCTTCTAACTCATAAAAACTATCTTCTCGAGCCTTGGCTTTTGTAGTCCTTGCTTGGGGCTGGCGACGCATCCATTCCAATTCTTTGCGATATAGATTTCTATTTTTTTCTAGTTCTCTTGCCTGGCGAAATTCTCGGTCAGCTTTTTTTTCTAGGTAATATTCATAGTTTCCATAGTAAGTATATAAAGAACCTTCTTCAAGTTCTAAGATAACTTGACAAATATTATCTAAAAAATATCGATCATGGGTAACTAGTAGAAGAGTAATACAATCTTGCGATAAGTACTGTTCTAACCACTCAATCATTTCAATATCTAAATGATTAGTGGGTTCATCTAGTATTAAAAATTCAGGGTTTGCAATGAGTACTTGTGCTAGCGCTACTCTTTTTCTTTGTCCTCCTGAAAGATTTTTCACTAATTGATTTAATTCTTCGATTCTCAAGCGAGAAAGTACTTGCCTAGCTCTTGCTTCATAATCCCAAGCTCCCCACTGCTCCATAAGTTCCATAGCTCTTTCTATATTGGTACTATTGCCTTCGTTTAGGGCTTGCTCGTACGCTTTAAGTGCCTTTAGTTGCGGGGTATCTCCTTGATATAAAGTTTCTAATACTGTACATTCGGGGTTTAGGATAGGATTTTGTGCCAAATACCCTACAGTAATTTCTTTACGAATAGAGACTACGCCCTCGTCAGGGCTTTCTAGACCAGCAATAATATTTAATAGAGAAGTCTTGCCTGTTCCATTGCGAGCTATTAAAGCAAATTTTTGTCCCTTACTAATACCAAAGGATATATTTGAAAATAATAACTTCTCACCATAAGATTTGGAAACATTCTCCAGAGAAAGATAATTCATATCTTTTCATTCAATGATAGCTAGTTTTCGCAAAATATTATTAATCCGATTTTCTTCGATATAATTGTTTCCAAAATTATTATAAAGCACCCAGTGCATAATGTAAAGCATATTATCAACCAATGTTTCTTCACTTTGCATTTTATAGTTAGGGGGTAAAGCAGAAGGGTCTACAAAATGGATAATACTTTTCCTATTTTCAATAATCTTTTTAAGAGAGTTCACAAAAATAGACTCGTATTCATGAATATGGTGGGCTAGGTAAAGTAATTCTCTTTGAAGCAAAGGAATAGATTCATTAAAATTTAGACTAGAATGCGAGTAGACATATTCTTCATTTAGGAAATGAAAAATTTTTAAGCTTATTTCCAAATTACAACTCTGTTCTTTGAGAATTTTTCTTTCAAAAGTGTCTATCGTTTGGTCAAAATTAATAACAAAAAGCAAGGGAGCCATAAGAATTAAAGTAAGCAATTCTGCATTTTTTAACTTTAGCTGACGATTAGTAAGATAGGTAGCTAAAACAGAGCGTAATTCTTCCATTAAAATTTTACCTATATTTTGAGTAATAATTCGATTAATTATCTTTAAGGAAATAGAATCTATCACTGCATCGTCGATAGCGGCTTCCCATTTTTTCAAACGTACAGTTTCTAATAAGTCCACAGTTATATCCAAAAGAGAAAAGTCTTTTTTATGTAATACTCTTTTTATAATACCTTCTAGAAAGCTTCTATGCTTTAGTAGATATTGATAAGCAGTAAGGAAACTAGATTCTACTTCTTTCCAGTGAGTAGCTAGATATTCAAACTCATTTAGTAAAAATTCTTCCCTCTTTGGAGTTAAAGAAAAAACTCGTTCATTTTCATCGAGGGTAAAAACTTCCCAGAATAGGTCGTTAGAAAAACTAAGAACAAAATCATTGATAATTCGAGCTTCTTCATAATCTACCTTGCTATCAATACTAATAAACTGAAAAACCGGCGTAAAAAGTAATATCCTTAAAAGAGTGGAGGGCGAAAGCTCAATGTTTCTTTGTTGTATATAATTGCTGATATGGCCGCGTACATGCTCAAGTAAATTACGAATATGGGTGATCTCGGCTGAGGGCAGATAAGTAATATTGACCAAAATTTCTTGGATTTTACGCTCCTCTTTGTAACCATATTCTAAATCTAATTCTTTAAATTCTTCTAAAAGATTCACAATGTAGCTATTGATAGAAAAATATTCCCATCCTTGCAATTGAAAAATAGGAAGCCGATTAAAATAATCCTGATACTGCTGCAATAATTTTAAGCTTGTATATAAACTTTTTTCATACAAGCTAATATCTTGGGTAAGTGTAAGCACAAATTGGGCAAATGCTTGCGTTTGCGCTAGCGAATATTTTTGATAACTAAATTCTGTATCAAATACCATAAAAGGTTTTCCTTCTAAAAAAATATTAGCAAACTTTTTTAATACTAAAGACTCTTCGTAGTCTATGCCCTTATCGGTTTGAAATATCACTAACAAGGGGCTGGCCAGAACTAGAGAAATAATTTCAGAATTTTTTAGGGGAAAAGGGGCTTTCGAAAGTAGGGGCTGTAAATGATATTTAAGCTGCCCTAACAAATCTTCTGCTATTTTTCTTTCATCGTCTCTAAGCTTACCTAATTTATAAAATACCTTATGCAGAGCATCTTCGCCAAAATAAGTGTTCCCTTGTGGATCATACCGTAGGCTAATAACTTTGGAATAAATCAGCTGGGCAATAGAAAAACTAGTGTTTTGACTAAGTTTATGAATAAAGCTTTCTATTAGCGAATGATTGGATATTAAAATATGCGCTACTTCAAAGCAATCTTCTTTATTTTCAGGAGTAAAGTACTGCCAAAGTAATAAAGAGGTTTGGCATTCTTCAGAAATTTTTTGAGCTTCCTCTACTACTTCCCCCAAAGAAAAATCTAGTGCGCGCAATAATATTTGCTCTCTAAAATATAAGCTAGAAGGGGCTAAAGAGAAGGTAGCTAAGTAAAGGCTAGGAAAGTGAATTAAAAATGCTAATAAACTCGAGGGTTTTAATTCTAGTAACAGTGAAGGAAGTTTTTTTGAGTTAATCTCTTCTTTTAGAGCTCCTATAAGCTGATCGAAAAAAAGTCTTTCTTCAGAGGTAAGCACATAAAACTCACTTATAAGTTTTAATATTTCTTCCTCATTTCTTTTTAAGAAGCCTAAAAAGACATTATCAAAATGCCAGCATTGCCAAAGCAAGTATTGGCGAAGGTTGAATTTGGGCTCGCCTATTAACTCAACTAACAAATTATGAAATAAAGATTCCTTTTCCTGCAACCTCCTTAATGCCCCAATAATAATTTTGTCATATTTACCACTCTCAGAAATAACATGCTGCGCTAATTGAGTAATATTTGCCTCATTTCTGGAGTAGTCCTTATTACCTACATTTTTTTGAATATTTAATTCTTCTAAAATAGAATGGTCAGTAATAGTGTAGGAAAAAGAAGCAACTAATTCTTCTTCTTGATTACTTGCAAGAACTAACAAATTAGGGGCAAGAAGCAAAAAACGTAAAATATCAGCATTTTCTAATTCTACATTTGCCTCTAAAAATAAAGGGGCTAGTTCACTACGAACTTGATCAAAAAATGCATAACGTTCCATCATAATTATTGAGTTTTTAAGGATACAAAGCAATTTAGCACTAAGTAGTAATAATTAAAAAAACTTTAATTTAGAATACTATTGTAAAAAATTGGGAGGCAGCTCTCTTTTGCTGTACCCCAAATTATAATTTCTAACTTATTCTTGATACTTATGCAAGAACCATTAAGAGCTGAAAATTACGCTTATGAAGCTACTTTGGAATATGCCCTAAGTGCAGATCAAAAAGATAATTTAAGCAGCTTTAGAAAAGAATTTCTCTTTCCTCTGCAGCCTGATACTCAAAAGCCCTATCTTTATTTTTGCGGTAATTCTCTGGGTTTACAGCCTAAAAATGCAATAGCTGAAGTTCAGAGTGTAATGGAAAAATGGGCAAGAGAAGGCGTACTAGGACACCACCACGGTATAAACCCCTGGGTAGACTATGCAGAACAATTATCTCCTCAACTTGCAAAAGTAGTGGGTGCGCTAGAGCATGAAGTAATTGCAATGAACACTCTTACTGTTAATTTACACTTGCTCCTAGCAACCTTTTATAAGCCTACTCCTCAACGATTCAAAATATTAATCGAATCTCCGGCTTTTCCTTCTGATAGATATGCTTTCGTTTCTCAAATCCAATGGCATGGTTATGACCCCCAACAAGCCTTGATTGAAGTGGCTCCACGTCCTAATGAGTTTTATATTCGTGAAGAAGATATTTACCAAGCAATAGAAAAAAATAAAGATTCATTGGCCCTCGTATTATTAGGAGGAGTAAATTATTACACGGGACAACTTTTTAATATAGCGGAAGTAACGCGAAAGGCCCATGAAGTAGGGGCTTTTGCTGGTTTTGACTTGGCGCATGCTGTAGGGAATGTACCTTTATCATTGCATGAATGGGAAGTTGACTTTGCTGCTTGGTGTTCTTATAAGTACCTTAATGGGGGTCCGGGATGCATAGCAGGAATTTATATTCACGAAAGATATGCTAGAAATCAGCTACTGAATAGACTTGCAGGATGGTGGGGACACGATAGCTCCACTCGTTTTCAAATGGGTCCTAATTTTATTCCTATAAGTTCTGCTCAAGGGTGGCAAGTAAGTAATCCTCCTATTTTACCTCTTGCTTGCTTAAAGGCTTCGCTTGCTATTTTTGACCGCATAGGTATGCAAGCCCTGAGAACTAAAAGTATTCTTCTTACAGGCTACTTAATATTCCTGTTAGAAAAATTGCCCGGCATACAAATTATTACCCCTTACAATTCAGAACAGCGAGGAGCACAAGTTTCTATTCATATAAGAAGGGACGGTAAACAATTATTTGATTACTTGTATCAAAAAGGAGTCATTTGTGATTGGCGAGAACCAGATAGTATTCGAATTGCTCCTACCCCGCTTTATAATTCTTACCAGGATGTATTTGAATTTTATACGATTTTGGAAGAAGGAATAAAAGTCTACTCTTAGTTTAGGTATCTCTTAGCTTATATCCCTATTCTCTAAAAATTTTTGCTCATATTATTTGTATTGTATTGTAAAAAACACTAATTTTGTGGTGTTCTTTATGAAATAGAGATGCCTTCTTAGCTCAGCTGGTAGAGCAACTGATTTGTAATCAGTAGGTCGGCGGTTCGAATCCGTCAGAGGGCTCTAGAGGGGAGTTGCCGGAGTGGTCAAACGGGGCGGACTGTAAATCCGTTGGCTTTTGCCTACAGTGGTTCGAACCCACTACTCCCCACAACTTAGTATTTAATAGCAGCGGGAGTAGCTCAGTTGGTAGAGCGTCAGCCTTCCAAGCTGAAGGTCGCGGGTTCGAGCCTCGTCTCCCGCTCGGATCGATAGCCATTGTAGCTCAGTGGTAGA
>JANWXU010000078.1 GCA_025057395.1 Bacteroidia bacterium
AATGATAGTAGTAGGAAGGGCTGTAACGTTATAAGCTTTAGCAGTTGCTTGAAAGAACCACGTATCTACTGAATCTGAACGAATGTAGGGAGAAGCCAAAGCAAATTGATTACAAAGATGAGACATTACAGGACAAAATATACAGGAAGGATTAACAAAAACTTTTATATGTACTGGCTTTTTGATTATTTGGAGGCGTTGCAAAGTTGTAGCTTGCAACTGCGGGAAACCTATGGAAAAATCAATTAGCGTATCCAAAAATGAAACTAAATCATAACCTAAGGGAAAGCCATATAAACGTACCCCATGATCCGAATTTCCTATTAAAATGATAACCGGTAAATGCTCTATATCAAAAAAGCGAATACAAGGCCAGTATTCATATTCGCCCAAAACTCGGTAACTAACCTTAGGCTCACGACTACTTATAAGTTGAACAATTTTCACCGTTTCCTCAAAAGGATTAAAATCTTGGCAACAAAAAAGTTGAGATTCACTATGATTTTGCCCAATTAATAGAATCTTTACCGGATTAGCAATGCGGTTATCCAAATAGCTTGCTATCTGTTTCTGCGTTTCTTCTAGGCTTAACATCGGCGTGGCTTTGTGTAATAATTGCCCTTTTTTACCCAAGTCTTTCCTTACTATGCTCTTTGGTTAAACAAAAAACATCTTAAAATGATTTTAGATTGCTAAATATTTATGTTAGCGGTAATAATATTGTTAAATAATTAATTTAGAATAGAATACTTGTTTCTTAAATTTTTCCTTTTAAGAAGCAAAACTTTTTATTCCATTGTTTTTGAAAATTTTGTTTGGGAAGAAACTCCAATTTGGTTATTATCGTTGCATGGAAGCCGCTTTGTATGCATTAAAGAAATTTTTTGGCTATACCACCTTCCGTCCGTTACAGAAGGAAATCATACAAGCAGTAGTAGAAAATAAAGACTGTTTGGTGCTTATGCCAACAGGGGGAGGTAAATCTTTATGTTACCAAATTCCTGCTTTAATAAAAGAAGGAATAGGTATCTGTATTTCGCCCCTTATATCTTTGATGAAAGATCAAGTAGATGCGCTTCTACAAAATGGAATTCCAGCAGCTTGCATTAATAGTACTCATACTTTTGAGCAAGCACAAGCTATTCAAGCAGCTTGCCAAAAAAATAAAATTAAACTACTCTATATTTCACCAGAGAAATTACAAAACCCTTATTTCCTCTCTTTTTTACAAACACTCACTATTAATCTCTTTGCAATTGATGAAGCTCATTGCATTTCGTTTTGGGGTCACGATTTTCGTCCAGAATATACTCAACTTTGCATTCTCAAACAAACTTTTCCTCATATTCCTATTCTAGCCCTTACCGCTACTGCAGATACTCTTACACGCCAAGATATAATTCACCAATTACAGCTACGAGATCCCATTCTTTTTATTGCCTCCTTCGATAGACCCAACCTGTGGCTAGAGGTAAGACCTGCGGAAAAAAGAATTAGTCAAATTGAAGAATTTATAAAAACTCATCCTCAACAGGCGGGTATCATTTATTGCCAAACTCGAAAAAAAACGGAAGAGGTGGCACAGAAACTCAGAGAAAAAGGAATTTTAGCCCTGCCCTACCACGCGGGATTAGAAAATCAAGAACGAGAAAAAATTCAAGACTTATTCCTCCAGGATAAAGTTTTAGTCATTTGTGCTACCATAGCCTTTGGAATGGGAATAAATAAACCTAACGTCCGCTACGTTATTCATTACAGCCTTCCTAAAAATATTGAATGCTATTATCAGGAAATTGGTAGAGCTGGCAGAGACGGCTTGCCTGCCACAGCCCTCCTATTTTATAGCCCTCAAGATGTAGAAATATGGCTCCAAATTATGGAAGAAACTCCCGCAGAGCAAAAAGAACTAAGCATTGCCAAATTAGAAAGACTCATTCAATACATTCATACTCCGTTTTGCCGAAGAAACGTACTCTTACAGTATTTTGGAGAAACCAAAAGTCAAAAATGTAATCACTGTGATAATTGTCATAAGCAATTTAAAGAAATAGATGGAACAGAAATAGCCCAGAAGATTCTTTCTGCCATTACTAGAACTCAATACCAAGCCACCCTCCCTCAAATTGTAGATATTCTAATAGGAAAAAAAACGCCTGAAATTCTCAAAAATAATTGGCACCAAATCAAAACTTTTGGTATAGGAAAAGAGCTCCAACCTCTAGCTTGGAAAAGATATATCGAGCAGCTTATTGCTCTAGGTTATATTGAAATTAGCTATAAGGATAAGCAAAAGCTAAAGCTTCACAGCCACTGCAAGCTAGTACTTTTTGAGGGAAAAAAAATACAACTTATTGAATTTACTACCACACAGGCTGTGCAAAATCCTACTTATGTTCCTAACGCACTATCTGACTTAAAAAATCAACTTCAATTTTTAAGAGCTAAACTTGCTGAAATTTATAAAACTACTCCCCAAAATATTTTTTCAGATGCTGCCCTAACCCAAATGTTAAACGTTCTTCCTCTTACTTATACAGAACTAAGTACAATTCAAGGTCTTGCAGAACAAAAGCTAAATAAATTTGGAAAACGTATACTAGAGGTTATCCACGCTTATATTAAACAAAAGGTAGCCGAGGGCAAAAATTCTTTAAAGGGTTCTACCTATTTTGAAACACTTTTTCTTTACGAAAAGAAATGGCCCCTTGATAAAATCGCTGAAGAACGTAAGCTACCTCTTGAAACAATTTACAATCATCTGGCTACTCTTTTAGAAATGGGAATACCAATTGATCTTTCCCTCTTATTTTCTAAACAACAAATGGAGGCCATACAAGAAAATCTACAAATGGGGCAAAAAGAAGAACTCCTAAGGGAAAATATAAAGAACCATTTAAATCCTGCACAGCTAAAACTTGCAATTGCTTACCTTAAACAACAACAGGGCACTGCTCCTAGTATTTAACTTAATATTTTAATTAAAAATTACAAGCCAAACCCTATTACTAAAACATCATCTACTTGCTCATTACTTCCCTTCCAACTATTAAAGAACGAATCAAGTAATGTATACTGAATATCAAAAGAAAACTGATGAATCTCTAATAATTTCTCTTTAAATTTTCTATGTAAGAGTTTTTTATTGAAAGGTCCCCCAAATTGATCGGCATAACCATCAGAAAAGAGATAAAACACGTCTCCGGGGTAATAATCAATGCGGTGGGAAACAAAATTTTTTTTGTGGAGATACTTTCCCCCAATAGCAAATTTGTTAGCTGGAATAACTCGAAGTTCGCTGCCACTAACATAATACATAGGATTATTAGCCCCGGCAAAAAAAAGTGTTCGAACATTTAAATCAATCATACATAGCCCAAGATCCATTCCGTCTGCACTGCTGGTTTCTTTTTCATCTTGGTGTAAGTTTTTTCTCACTCTTTCATCCAATTCTTCTAGAATATACTCGGGCATAAATATTTTTTGCTCTATAACGATTTGGTTAAGTAGGGAACTTGCCATAACTGACATAAAAGCTCCTGGTACCCCATGGCCTGTGCAATCTACAGCCGCAATTATTAATTTATTATCTTCAGCATGAAACCAGTAAAAATCTCCACTTACAATATCTCGGGGCCTATAGTAAATAAAACATTGGGGCAATATTTTTTTAATTTCTTCTACAGGAGTCAAAATAGACTCTTGTATACGTTTAGCATAAACAATACTATCAGTAATTTCAACATTTTTAATATGAATTTGCTGGTAAGCTTTGTTCAGATTCTCATTTTGTTGCGAAATAGAAACATAAGCAGCCTCTAGCTCTTTTTTTTGCAGCCCAATTTGATTGTAAGCATAAGCATTATCCAGAGCTATTACTGCATACGCGCCTAGAGATTTAATCATATCTATATGATAGGGCAGGTAGGCGTTTTCTCGAAAACTTTGTACTGTAAGGACTCCTATGATAGAATCATCTTTTATAAGGGGATAATATAGCTGGGACTGAGCAATATTCGAAGAAGAACTACCCCAAGAAATAGGAGCTTGGAAAAAGAAGGGATATTGCATACTAAAATTGGAAACAATAATAGGCTCTCTATTTTTTAAGCACCAAATTGCTAAATGATGATCTTTTTTAACGTCTATTTTATCTACTATCTTACGTGCTTCCTCCCTACTTCCAAGGTGTACTTCCATTATTTCTTCAACAGGACGATATAAAAAAATACCAAATAAGTCACAATCCATCAGCTGCTGAATATGTTGAAAAAATGCGTCGAAAATTGAGTCGATATCCAATTTTGCAGTAAGCTCTTGCCCTATTATACTTAATACATTTAATCGGTTATAAGCCACTTCAATTTCTTGGGCTTTCAAAGAAATCTCTTCTTTTTGCCGCGCAATTTCTAAAGTCCTTTCCAGTACTTTTTCCTCTAGAATCTTTTTTTCCCTTTGTAGTCTTTTTAATCGATTTTTAATAGTAAAGTACACCGACGCAAATAGCAAAAAGACATAAATCAAATAAGCCCACCAGGTACGATACCAGGGCGGAAGAATTTGAAAAGAAAAACTCGCTGTTTGGCTTGTTTGTTCAAATATGTTTCTAGCTCTTACTTGAAAAACATAGCGCCCCTCGGGAAGATTTGTATAACTTTTGAAGTTATCATAACTCCAGTTACTCCAATTTTCATCAAAGCCCTGCAGCAAAAATTGATACTCGATAGTAGGGAAGCCGCTAAAGTAAGGTGCTGCAAAATCGAAATTAATAGTATTAAAATTATATTCTAAAACGAATTGGGACTCAAAGTTAGAAGCTTGTCTTAGAAAAGGATTTAGCCCCCAAAAAAGAATGGAATCATTTTTGGTAGTAACCTTATGAATGATACACGGAAATGAGAAGTGGCTCATTTTTTGATGCAACTTAAGCTCTGTGCGTTCTACTTTAGCAAGCCCATCAATTCCACCAATCCATAAAGCATCCCCAATGAATTGCATACTAATAGCACCAAAATTGTGTAAACGAAGTAAGGGTGAAAAAACTTGCTGCCACTTCCTGGAAGATGCATTGTAACGAAGAGTATAAATTTTTTCTTCATTTTCATCAACCACCAGCGCATAGTACAAATTATGTAAAGTATCATATGCCCATTGATAGATCTGTGCGGGTTTATTTTGTATTTTCAATTGTAAAATAGGCTCCACGCTGAATACGTTTGTTTTAGAATCATATTCAAGTAATCCCTGATTAGTGCTAACTAATACCTTACCTTCCCACAAAAACACTAGATTTTCATTGAGATTTACAACATTATGTTTTTGATTATAATTAGTAATCCTATATTCACCGTTGCTGCTAATTAAGAGTTTATCCACTCCCTCTTTTTCGGTAGTGAGCCACAAAGTACTATCATTTTGTACTGTAATAGCACGAATATTTCCCGAAAAGCCACTTAGAGTTCGCTTTACTTTCCAACGATTATCTTCAAAAGTTAAGAGGGTAAGAATTTTTTCCCCTCCTAAATAAATGACTGTATTGGAAGAATTGCTTGCAATAGATAAATAAGAATTTTTATCTAGGGTAAAAACTTGCTGTTTTTCATCAATATATAACGCACCATCCGAAGCCGCGACTATTATACCATTATGAACAGCTTTAACTCCCCAACACTGCCGAGCTACTTTTTGTATCATTTCAAAATAAGGCTCACGATTATGGGTGAGAGTGCTAGCTAAATAGCTAAAAAGTCCTAAGCTAGTAGCTACGTAATAACAATTTTGAAATATATCTATACCTTTTATACTGCCATATAAACCATGAGAAGCATCAAAATAAGTAATAGGAATACTCCATTCAATTCTAGTAATACCGTTATTAAGTGCACACCAAATTCCGCCCTCTCTATCTTCTAGTAAAGAAATTACCTGATTATCTTGCAAGATATTGCCCTTATGAAAATGAGCTACTACCTCCCCTTTTGGGTCAACAATAAATACTCCCTTTTCTAATGTAGCAATAGCAATGTTATTATCCGAAAGTTGAATAGCATAATAAGGTGGATATTTTTGAAGCAATTTATCGCATGGAAGTTTCTGAAGAATGAATTCATTACCATCGTATAGATAAAAAAATCCCCAATCACTTAATACCACAAACTGCTCATTTCCCCTACCCCAAGAAGGTAAGATAGCAATAATATTTTGATGGCCCAACGAACCCTGTAAAGCATAAAGTTGCTCCCCTACTAATTTCATTAAACCTTGTGTGCGACTATGCACGTAATAGTTCCCCTGAAAGATAAGTCCTAAGAAAAAGTCAGTACCAGCTGGAGCTGAAATAACTTTCATTCTTTTATGCTGCCATATAAAAAGATACTTTTCAGTTTGAAATATAACTCCTTCCTTATAAGGGTGAATACTCCAAACAGCCAAAAAATTTCGATGTTGCGGAGGTATAAAATTATTGAGACTTTGAAAATAAGGTTGGCCTGTGGAAGCATAAACTATTTGTCCAATTTCTCCATCTCCTCCTGCATAAATACTTCCATCCTTTGCACAAGCAACACTATAAAATAACCTATTTTCTGTGCCCTTTATAGTTTGCCAATGTTTACCATCAAAAGAAAGAACACCTTGCTTATTAGCTACATAAATAATATTATTAGGAGCTTGGACAATATCAAAATTTTGATTATGAGCATTATATTCCTTTCTAGTAAAATTTTTATGATAAAAGTGCCCACGTATAGAGTTAGAGTTTTTAGCAGGATTAAGGCAAAAAACTGATATAGAGTGATAGAAAGAAAAATATATAAAAATAATCCAATTAATACCTTGAAAAATATGCACTACACTATACTAGTAAAATTCTAGCTAGTAAAAATAAAAATCACTTGAAATTATTCCTGCATTAAAATTACTAAGCCACTTTTTTTGCTGTATATCATAAACATAGATAGTGCTTTTTTGAATATAATCTTTTGCATCTGCCACATAGAGCCTTGCTTTCTTGGCATCATACCCAAAACCATAAAAGTTTTGGGCGGGCTTCTCAAACAAAGGACTTAGGGTTTGGTTAAGAGTATGATAAATAGATACCCCTTTAGAAGAAAGCAGAAAAATTTCCCACTGATTCTTAATTAATCCCATATATTTACTGGAAGCCAAAGGTGGCAAAGAAATACGTTTATGTATTCTTTTTTCGTCCGGATTTATATGAAAAAGAATGCTAGAATCTTGATTAGTACTTGCTAAAGCCCAAATACCTGTAATATCAGCAGTAATTCGCGCTATACCTTTTTGTGCTGCTAGGCTATCAGTAATTTTATCTGTATTAGCATCTATTATGTAAAGTTTATCTCGATATACATTACTTACCCATACTTTATCCTTCCAAAGCACCATTTGCTCTGTCCAGCCAGCCAAAGGAATATTACCGGTAATTATCTTAGTTTGTGGGTTGATAATCGAGATTGCATTAGCATATAAGTCTGATACATAAGCCTTTTGTGCATTGATGGATAAAATGTAGCGCGGAGAGCGTAATCCTGAAATTGTACCTGTAGACTTAAAATTATTTTTATCGACTACCTCAATTTTTCCTGAATTATTTACTACAATAAATAATTCCTCTCCTATTCTTTGTACAGACTGTACTACGTCTCCCAGTTTGCGACCATTATTAGTCATAAAAATATCTTCTATAATCTGTCCTGTGGAATCATCATAGTAGGTAATGCTTCCATTTCCGTACATAAAGTTCCCTTCATTCACAACCAGAACCCCCCTTTTGATTTGTTGTTTATCCTGCGGAATTTCTATTACCTCCTTGGTACAAGAAAAAAAGAAAAAGATAACAACAATGAGGAAATAGCTAGCGCAAAACTTTAGCATAACAGAATTCATCATCTTGCTTTACATAAATAAAACCAGGTAAGGGTAGAGCCAATTTAGCAATAGTAATATATTGTTTAGAAACATCAATATCCCACTCTAAGGGCATAATTTTTCCATCTAATGATACGAAGACAACTTCAGCTTTATTAGAGAATAAATTTTTCATATGAACTGCAATATGGTTAGGCTCTTGCTCAAATTGACAAATATTAGGATTTTGCCTTTCTATTTGTAAAACACTAGGGGCCACAGTTATTCTTTTATTATCAAAGCCATCTCCTTTGCCTCCACCAAAAATACCCTGCGCATTGGCGTTAGACCAAGTACTCTTCAGTATTAGTATTGCAATTGTTAGTGCAACTCTTATTCTCATAACCTTGCCATAAAGTACTTAAAAATGTTTAGAACACGTTTATTGAGACTAAAATTGATTAAAACCATACTCTTTCAAATATACAAAATATTAACCATATCATATTTTGTTAACTTTTTTTATTATTTAATACTTCCATAAAGAACAATTAAAAGAAAAAAAAAGCAAAATTCATCGAAGAAAATTGCTTTTTTGCACCTATTATTCTATATTTAGTTAGGTAATTATAATTTAAGCAATAACTATGGCGATTCTACACTTTACAATATTGATAATATTCACTTGCTTATTTTCGAAAATAAATTCCCAGCCACTTCCTAATTATAGTGTACAAGTATCAGCTGAAGTACAAGCTTCTCCTCCACAAATAAAGCTCAAGTGGCCAGCAGTGAGCACTGCTATTGGTTATGGCATTATGCGCAAAGGAAAAGATGACCCCACATGGCCCAATACCTTTCATGCTATTTTACCTGGAAGTGCAACGACATTTATAGATAACTCAGTTACAGTAGGGCAAGGGTACGAGTATCTAATTATCCGAAACTTCAAACATAATAATGATACTCTTCCAGGACTAGGCTATATCTATTCTGGAATACAACTTCCAGCGCAAGAAAATAGAGGAATTGTAATTTTGGTTATTGATACTACTCATGAAGCAACATTAATTACAGAAATTAACCGGCTGGAATCAGACTTAATGGGCGATGGTTGGCAGGTAAAAAAAATACGTATTAACCGTAATGATTCCCCTCCCTCAGTAAGATCCAAAATACAAGCTTTGTATAACCAAAATCCTACAGAAACTAAAGCAGTGTTTTTATTGGGCAGAGTCCCGGTACCCTATTCTGGAAATCTAAACCCTGATGCTCACCCAGACCACCAGGGTGCCTGGCCTGCTGATGTATATTATGGCGAAATGAATTCTACATGGACCGACGTATCGGTAAATAATACAACAGCTACTCGTACTGAAAATAAAAACGTACCTGGTGATGGAAAATTCGACCAATCTGTGATTCCTTCTGACATAGAACTTTGGGTAGGACGTGTAGACCTTGCTAATATGCCAGCCTTCAATTTACCGGAGGCTGAACTTTTGCGTCGCTACTTAGATAAAAACCACAAATTTAGGCACGGTCAATTAACCGCATTGCGTAGAGGACTAATCGACGCAAACTTTGGAGCTATGGATGGCCCTATTACACATTTCATTGCAAATGGCCTACGAAATTTTTCAGCTTTTTTCGGAGCCGACAGCATAAAGCAATTAGATTGGTTCACCACCCTCAATAATAATAGCTACTTATGGGCCTACGGGTTTGGAGCAGGTAGTTTTACAAGTGCCTCAGGTGTAGGAAATACTAATCAATTTGCCTCTACTCCTACTCAAGCAGTTTTCACCCTTCTATTTGGTAGTTATTTTGGCGATTGGGATAGTAATAATAATTTACTAAGAGCACCCTTAGCCTCTAATACTCATGCTCTTACTTGCGCTTGGGCCGGAAGACCTTATTGGGTATTACACCACATGGCTATGGGAGAATGCATTGGCTATAGCACCCGCCTTACCCAAAATAACGGTCCTATCACTCATCCAATTTTACCGTGGTTATATGATCATGCTGCTTTTCCTAGAGGAGTACATATTGCCCTCATGGGAGATCCTACACTGAGAATGCACATTGTACCTCCTCCTTCGAATTTAGTAGTTACTGCAACCAACAATAACCGCCACGCTACCCTAAATTGGCAAGCATCTAGTGATCCTAATGTACTTGGATATTACGTTTATCGATACGATACTGCACAAAAAAAATATGTACGTATTTCGAATAATTTAATTACAAGCACTACTTTTACTGATACATTGCCTTATGCAGGCCATAACTCATACATGGTTCGAGCTTACAAGTTAGAAGAATCAGCTAGTGGAACATATTATAACTTAAGCCAAGGCATTTTTGGGAATATCAATTTACCCCTTCAAATTCAATTTCAGCTTACTAAAAACCAGTATTGTATACCCGAGTCTTTTTCGTTCACCTTTTCCACAAGTGGTCCTTTCCGCCACAATAATCAATTTAATATCCAACTTTCAGACGCAAGTGGAAGTTTTAACTCCCCTACTACTTTACAAAGTGTTACAGGATTTAATGGAGGCACATACCAGCTTAACTTGCCAACCAGCCTTCTACCAGGTACTAATTATCGCATTCGTATTCTTGCCACTAATCCTCAATTTACTAGTAATATAAGTGCTCCTCTTACATTTCATAAAACACCACCTCCCACTGCTACGAGTAACTCTCCTATCTGCAATGGAGGAAATTTATTACTTTCAGCATCTCCTATCCCTAATCTCAACAATGTTACTTACCTATGGAGCGGACCCTTATCATTTTCTTCTACTTTACAAAACCCTACCATTTCCAATGCAAGTAGTAATGCAGCAGGTGTCTATTCTTTGGTAGCTATTGCTAATGGGTGTACCTCTCCGGTTGCTACTATTTCTGTTAGTATTAATTCACTACCTACTCCTAGTTTCAGTACAAATAGTCCTCTGTGCCCAGGAGACACACTATTCTTACAAACTACTTCTATTCCAGGAGCTACCTATCTTTTCTCAGGTCCCAATGGCTTTGCTGTAACCACTACTCTCCCTTCCACATTCATTCCTAATATGAATAATTCCCGCGCAGGAACCTACTCATTGCAAGTTTTAATTCCCAACTGTGCTCCCCTATCTGCTACCGCTAGCGTAACCATTAAAAACACAGTACCTACCCCTCCTATTAATCATACTTCTCCTACGTGTCAGGGTGGTAGTCTTACTCTTTCAGCCTCTCAAATTTCGAATGCTATTTATCTCTGGAATGGCCCTGGAGGATTTTCAAACACCGGCACAAATAATACTGTTACTATTAACAATCTTAGCCTCTCCCAAAGTGGAGAATACTCTCTACAAATAATTTTCAATGGATGTACTTCCAGTCTAAATACAAAGAATATTATTGTTCAGCCTAAGCCCAATGCTCCTTCACTTAGCATTAATCCCTCTAACGTGTGTGTAGGTAAAAATGCAACTATTACCACTTCTTCTACAGCTAACACATACTTATGGAATATACCAGGAATAGGTAGTGTTAATACTTCGACTCCTAGTTACACTCTCTCTAATACATCGCTTGCTAATAATGGTAATGTAAGTTTAGCAGTAGTTGTAAATGGATGTACTTCTGAAATATCTACTACGTCTCTGGTAATTTATTCTTTACCTTCTCCTCCGGTGGTAACAGCGCCCTCTACCTTATGTCAAGGTGAAAATCTTACAATTCAGCTCAATGCTAATGCACAGTCTTATTACCTGTGGGGATCCCAAAATTGGAATGCTTCTGGCACACAAACTACATATACTATTTCGGCAGTTACTCCTGCTCAATCAGGCGTCTATAGCGTCGTCTCTATCGTTAATGGTTGTACTTCCAATGCAGCAACATTTAATCTACAAGTTTTTGCTACCCCAGCAACACCGACACTACAAGCTAATTACTCTTTTTGCGAAAATAGTAACTTAATCATCTCTTTACCTAGCTTACCTAATAATGGAAATTATCATTGGATAGGACCGAATAATTTTAACACACAAGTTTCTTCTACTTTACAAAGAACAGCTGCACAATTGAGCTTTTCGGGTACTTATCAAGTTATAGCAGTAGTAAATGGTTGTAGTTCACAGATAGCTACTACTAATATTAGCATACTTCCCCTCCCCACTCTACAAGCCATAATAGCCCCCCAAGATGCTTGTATTGGGGAGACAATTAGTTTTACCCCCAATCCTATTAATCCCAACTATCAGTATTATTGGCAGGGTCCGCTAGGATTTCAAAGTACTCAAAATGCTCCAATTTTTTCTTTACAGTCTACCAACCAAAGTGGGCCATATAGCGCAGTAGCTATTTCCAGTGGTTGTACCAGCCTAGCTGTAATTCATAATTTAGTTGTAAAACCTATTCCTAATTCGCCTCAAATTGTAGGTACCACTACTTATTGCGCAGGACAGAATATTGTATTGACCCTTCAAGGAAATGCACAGTCTTATTACTGGTTATTACCAGAGGGAGAAATAGAAACTCAAAATCCTCTAGTTAGAGTAGGTGTTACTACTGCACAGAGCGGTGTTTATAAGGCATGGGCAATTTCACAAGGTTGTACTTCCGCGGCTAGTTCTATCAATATAACAGTACACCCTATTCCAGAATCATTACCTATTCAAGGGCCTAGTGAAATTTGTACAGGTCAAAATTTATCTCTCTCTGCTCCCCCTAGGTCCGGAGTAACTTACATTTGGACCCCCCCCCAAAGCATCTCTTATACTTCAACTACCCCGAGCTTTTCTCAAAATAATATTCGCCTTTCCGATGGGGGAACATATAGCTTGGAGATAGTAGTAAATGGTTGTACTTCCGCGGCTAGTACTTACACACCTACTATAAAGCCTACCCCTGCACCTCCCTCTCTCGAGGGTAATACTACCCTTTGCGAAGGAAGTTCCTTAATACTTACTACAGAAGATATTATTACTAATGCTACATATCTTTGGTACTTGCCTAATATGGAACTAATTTCTTCTAGTGTACCTAGATTGGCTATTTCTGAAATTACCTTACCCCAGGCTGGACAATACGGATTAAGAATAGTAGTGAATGGTTGTACCTCCCAACTAACCCAAAAAAGAGTTACTGTGCTTGCTAAACCTATTATAGAGGCTCCACTATATCCTAGTAATGTTTGCAATGGAAATAGATATCAGTTTGTTGCTCAGCCCTGGATATCAGGACTTACCTACCTATGGAAAGGACCTAATAATTTTTCTGCAATAGGTCCAGTTGTTTCTTTTGTCTCGACTCAATCTGAGGGTACTAGTAGCTTTGAAGTGGTAGCTGTACAAAACGGATGCACTTCCGCAACTCAATATTTCACAATTATTCATAATTCTATTCCTACTCTAATAAGTTTCTTATCCCCCTCTAGCTTATGTCAGGGAGATAGTCTAAAGCTTTTAACAAGTGCCCTAGAGGCCGAACTCTATGTATGGAAAGGACCTAATGGATTGTACCAAACAACGACAATACCTGCACTCTCTATACCTAACATAGATCTAATTCATGAAGGGGAATACGAAGTAGTTGCAATACAAGGGGCCTGCACTAGTAATGCTTTACGTAGAAGTATTAGAGTTCAACCTATTCCCCTAAAACCTGAGTTGCGATCTACCAGTACCCTTTGTGAAGGGAGGGAACTTACTATTAATGCTATTGCTAATTATCCAAATATGAGTTACTATTGGCAAGGACCTAATGGGCTTTCTATTACTACAAACTCGAGCCATGTAAGTATTCCTTCCGTTACAACTACCCAGAGCGGAAAATATACAGTCCAAAGTGTATTAAATGGTTGTACTTCTCTAAAAGCAGAAACGTATGTACATGTAATTCCTACTCCTGCAACGCCGCAAGTAACCTCAAATAGCCCTATCTGTTTAGGAGGTACTATTCAATTTCAGTTTAGTAACCTGCTACCTAATAGCACCATTGAGTTACTTTCGCCTACTAATCAGTCTTACTATACTTCGCAAAACTCCTTAAGCTTGCCTGCTAGCTCTATTTTGCAAGCAGGGCTGTATCAAGTACGCTCATGGCAAGGAGAGTGTGTTTCTAAGTGGGATTCTATATATATTTGGTTATTTGAAAATCCAACCTTAGATTCTTTGCACTATGCTAAACAAATTTGTAGTGGTCAGCCTCTAGACCTAAAAGCCTTTGTAACGCCTGCTACTGCCTACATGGAATGGAAAGGTCCAGCTTCAATATTTGCTACAGGTCCTCGTTTACAAATTCCTGCAGCTGGACCACAACATAGTGGAACCTATACTTTTAGTTATACTATAGCAGGATGTAGTACTAGAGAAAAAACATTTAATATTCTGGTAGTACCTACTCCAGAAAGACCTATCTTACCATCCTCCCTCTCGGCTTGCCAAGGAAGTTCTGTTAACCTAGCAATTGCTAGCACATCCTCTAATAGTCTCCGTTATCAATGGATTACCCCGCAGGGACAATATTTAGAAGGAGAACGAATCGAGCTTGGTAATTTAAATCCAACTATGACGGGAACTTACTCGGTAGTAGCAATAGCAATAAACTGTACTTCAGCAATAGCTACTACAGAGCTTACAGTACGTCCTGTTCCATCAGCCCCAGTGGTAAGAGATAATAGCCCTATATGTGTAGGCCAAACTCTTATTTTAACAGCAATTACCGAAAATACAGCCCCTATTATATGGCGAACTCCTAAAAATACTACAGTAGAAATAGGAGAAACCTGGCAAATTCCTAACGCAAGCCTCGAAGACGCAGGCGTCTATTCTGCATATACAGTTGCAAATAATTGTACCTCTGGAACAACTAGCATAAATGTACGCATACTACCTGCACCTCCCCCCCCAGCAATTAATATTAGCTCTAATCGCGTATGTGAAGGGGGCAATATTCGCCTAAGTACTAACCCTGTTGCCAGTACTAGATATATTTGGAGTGGCCCGGCGGGATTTTCTTCTACCGATGCAGTAAATCTACTAAGTAACTTAACTCCACAAGCCTCGGGCACATACTCTTTAGTTTCTATTAATAACGGCTGTACAAGCCAAGTAGCTACAGTTTCGTTGAGTGTTATACCTATTCCTCAAATACAAAGTGTTTCAAAAGATACTACTCTATGCAGCGGACAAACCCTAATACTTTCAGCAAGTAGCAATCTAGCAGGAGTAGCCTGGCAATGGAATGGACCTATAAGCAGTACTACTGCAACTCTTACAAGAAATAATATTTCTACCCTGCAAAGTGGAATATATACAGTAGTAGCAATTGCTAATGGATGTACGTCCCGGCCTTCCACTGTTCGTGTAACTGTTAATCCTACTCCCCCTACTCCAGTTATTCTGCATAATGCTCCTTTCTGCAGTGGTTCTACTTTACGTTTGAATACAAACGAAATAGCTGACCAATATTTATGGAGTGGGCCCAACGGTTGGAATGCCTTTCAAAAGGAAGTAAGTATTGAAAATGTTACTAGCCCAGGAATTTTTAGCCTGCAAACCGTTCTAAGAGGCTGCAGCTCTGGAGTAGCTACAGCAAATATTAGCATCTGGCCTACTCCTACTATTACTGCAGTTACCTCTAATGCTCCTCTCTGCGAAGGACAAACTTTACAGCTAAGTGCAGCAAGTTCTATACCAGGAGCTACTTTTCAATGGTGGGGACCTACTGCTTTCCGTGCTACAACACCGCAGCCTACTGTTTCTTCTGTAAGTACTTTACATGCAGGTACTTATTCTGTAGTGGCTATAGCAGGTAGATGTAGCTCTACGGTTGCCACTCTACCCGTAGAAATTTTACCACGAATAAGTAGGCCACCTGTAATACATACTAATTCACCTATCTGCCAAGGAGATAACTTGGTTGTATCTACAACCTTTTCTCCGGGATTCAATTACTTATGGAGCGGACCTAATAACTTTAGCTCTACTTCATCTCAAATAAATATACCGAATGCTCCTCTTAGCGCTGCTGGCACCTACATACTACGAGTAGAAAGTGGCAATTGCGGTTCACACCAAGCAAGAGTAGAAGTCGAAATTCTGCCTAGACCTGAAGTTGTAATTACAGCTCCAAGCCAAATTTGCAGTGGACAAAATTTCTCACTTTCAGCTACCCTGATTCCTAATGCTCGTTATTTATGGCAAGGCCCTAATGGATTTTCGGCTACTACCCCTAGCTTTACAATTAATACAATAACAACTCAAGCTTCGGGTACTTACCAGCTACAACTAGCGTTAGGACAATGTATTGCTAACTATACTCACACTCTGACAGTAATTACTCGGCCACCAATGCCTAGTATCTCTGGTATCTCTTCCATATGTGAGGGGCAACCACTAATTCTCACAGCTCACTCTCCTCATGCAGTTTATTGGCAAGGACCTAACGGATTTACTTCTAACCAAAAGCAACTGAATTGGCAAAGTGCCCAAAGGCCAAATAGTGGAGTATATCTAGCGCAAGCTATCGAAAATGGATGTTCCTCAGAGGCTGCAAGTATACGAGTAGAAGTACAACCTATGCCTCACATTCATTCTTTACATACTACTGCACCTACCTGTTCGGGGCAGGCACTTTTCCTTGGCGCTGAAGTAAGTAACGCACTAATTACGCAGTGGCAAGGACCCAGAGGAATGAGTCAAAATACACCTTCTTGGGCACTTCGAGCAGCTCCTGAGCATAGTGGTATATACACTTTTACCGCAATAACCGGTAACTGTACCGCTTCCCAGACTATAAACGTACAAATTACTCCTACTCCCAATATCCCTTTTGTATCTCCTTTGTACCGTGTATGTGTAGGTCAATCACTTACCTTAACAGCAAATTCTGAAAATGCACTTACTTACTTCTGGCAAGGACCCTCTAATTTTACTGCCACTACTCAGTCTCCAGTCCTCACTATAACGAGTTCAGCACAAGCAGGAACTTACACAGTTTGGGCAATTCATGGTAATTGTACCAGTGCTGCTGCTACCACACAAATTGAAATAATAGCGGGAGCACGCCCACAAATTGTAGGACAAAAGACTATTTGTGAAGGGCAAGTGCTACAACTTTCAGTAGAAAATCCATTAGCAGGCATACAGTATAGGTGGTATACTCCCAGAAATCAAATCATTACCTCGCATAACCTAGTTATTCCTGATGCTACCCTATCCCATGCAGGAGTATATTCTTTGCATACTGAACCTAACCTCTGCGGAATTGAAGCAATCACAGAAACTGTTACCATTATTTCCCAGCCGCGTGCTACAATTACTACTAATGCACCAATTTGTGAAGGAAATAATTTATGGTTAAGAACAATTCCAGAAGCAGGTGCCACCTATACTTACTATAGTCCTACAGGTACCTTGTTTACGGGCCCGGAAGTAGAAATTTCACAAGCTACTCCCGAACTTTCTGGCACGTGGTTATTAAAAGTAGAAAAAGGACCTTGTGTAGCCCAATTCACAATACCTATTGCAGTGCAATCCAAACCCCAAGTAAGAGTTACCTCTAACTCCCCAGTGTGCGAGGGCTCACTCTTGCAACTAAGTACTAGCGAACTAACTAATGCTCAATATTTATGGCAGGGTCCTAATAACTTTATAAGTGCAGAGCAAAATCCCTCCCTCATTGCGAGTGCTGCTAGCGCAGGCATCTATACTTTTCATGCGTTGCAAGGAAGTTGCATGGTAGGTCCTCTTACTGTAAATGTACAGGTAGTTAGTATGCCTACTATTACAGCTAGTAATAACGGTCCTTTATGCGTAGGGGGCACTATAGCGTTGAGTGCAACATCAGTTACTAATGCTTCTTACTTTTGGACAGGGCCTTATGGCTTTACCTCAACTATCTCCTCGCCCATTATTCCTAGAGCTACTACTGCTAATAGTGGTATCTATACAGTATCTGTTCGGGTAGGAAGATGTGCCGTCACTACTACTACTAGTGTTTCTGTTACGGAATGTCAAGAGTCTTG
>JANWXU010000079.1 GCA_025057395.1 Bacteroidia bacterium
ATCCTTTTCCAGCTCGCCAAATAGCTACTTTGGAAATGGATGGATGGTATCATGCGAAAGCTATCTACAAAAATTGTACTTCAAATGTAGGTTCTGTAAAAGTTAATGTATATAGAAAGCCTCCAGCACCCTTAGCTTTCAATAATTCTCCGTTATGTGTTGACCAAGAATGGATACAACTTCAAGCCTCGGAAGTAGCAGGAGCCTATAGGTACATTTGGAATGGACCTAACAATTTTGAAGCTATAGGCCAAGTCGTAAAAAGGCCTGTTGCACTTAATAATGCAGGTACCTATACCGTGATAGCAGAAAGTGAACAAGGATGCCGCTCCGAAAAAGGTGAAACTCAAGTTATTATTCATAATAACCAATTTAACTTAGTACCCCAAGTAAACGAACCAGTTTGTGAAGGCAAACCACTAATTATTCAAGTAACACCTATTCCTGGAGCTAAATACATCTGGCAGGGACCCCAAGAGGAAATAGAAACAAATACGCCACGGTTGTTTATAGCAGAAGCTCAACTTAATCAAGAAGGAATTTATCAACTGAAAGCTATAGTAGGAAATTGTACTTCTCAAGTTGTTTCTATTCCTGTTGTAGTACGTCCTAAACCTATGAGACCTACTTTTGTGGTACAAACGCCTGTTTGTGCAGGTCAAAATATTTTATTCCAGTCTACTAATAACACTCGGATGTACTATGTATGGAATGGTCCTAATTCATTTTCTCCGCAAGGAGTAGCTAATCAATTTTCTAAAAACAATGCAGTTTTTGCAGACGGAGGTCTATATTCAGTAATAGCTGTAGCCAATGGATGTACTTCCGACCCGCAGATTTTACCAGTAGAAGTCGTTGAATTACCTAATAAGCCTTTAGCAACTAATAGTGGACCAGTTTGCATAGGCGAAAAGGTTACTTTATTTGCCTCAGGTTCTTTTGATAATTATGTGTGGCAAGGACCTAATGGTTTTAGCGCCACAGGCAGCGTAGTGGAAAGAACAATTCAATCTGCTAATCAGGCAGGAAGCTACACAGTTACTTCTGTAGTCAATGGCAACTGCCGTTCACCCCAATCAATAACCACGGTAACTATTAAACCCTCTCCTCGAACTCCTACAATTTCAACTAATAGTCCTATTTGTGTAGGCGCTACTTTACGTCTAACGGCTTCTTCTATAAGTAATAGTGGTAGTTATTTATGGCAGGGTCCTATGGGCTTTGTAGGTACTACTAGAGAAGTTGCAATTCCTGTTACCTCGTTAGAACAGGGTGGACAGTATTCATTAGTATTTATTCAGGGAGGATGTACTTCCGAAATAGCTTGGGCTTCTGTAGTAATAAATCCTGTTCCGGAAATATGGAGCACAGGAAGTAATTCACCCTTATGTGTAGGCGAGCAATTAAAGTTATCTGTTGTTAGCAATACTCCTAATGCAACATTTTCATGGCGTGGACCTAATGGTTATGTAGCAAATGATATTAGTAATGTGTTTATTAGAAATAACATAAAATTAGAAGAAGCAGGTTCATACAGTGTAACAGCAATTTCAAATGGTTGTACCTCTGGAGTAGCAGAAGTACCTGTTGCAGTACGACCTAACCCTCCTATACCTACCATATCGGGTAATACTCGCTTATGCGAAGGAGACATATTAAACCTTATAGCAAGGGGTAATCCTGGCTCAGCCTTTGTTTGGAATGGACCCAACGGATTTACTTCTACAGGTCCTATAGCTACCAGGCTCATTCAATCAACAGTAGAGGGTGGAAACTATCAAGTACGTGCTATTGTAAATGGCTGCACTTCCCAAACTACGGGTATTCAAGTATTAGTAAATCCAGCACCTGTAGCTCCAAGAATAAGTCCTGAGTCCATCAATCGTTGCATCGGAGACCAATATACATTTAGAGTAAATAATCCAATTAGCGGTGTAGAATATGTATGGAATGGGCCTAATGGATTTTCTGCAACAGGTAGTGTAATTCATCGTACAGTTACAACACCTGAAGATGCAGGTGTATTTACAGTCACAGCCATTGCTAATGGTTGTAGTAGCCAAGGAAACACAACTTTGTTGGTAGACCAACCACCATTTTCTTTTATGGCAACTGCTAATACACCCCTTTGCGTAGGACAAGTACTCAATTTAAATGTAGAGCTATTCCCAAATGCAAAGTATTTGTGGAGTGGACCTAATGGATTCAGCTCCACAGAACGTAATCCTAGTATTAATAATGTTCAAACCTCACATAGCGGAGCTTACTACGTAGCTATCATCATGGGAAGTTGTACTTCAGCCAGTAGACGAGTGGATGTTCAAGTAAATCCTCGTCCTCCTGCTGCTATAGCTTCCGCTAATGCAATAACAGTCTGTAGTGGAAGCACTTTAAATTTAAATGCGAGCACTGTAGTAGGTGCAACTTATTATTGGAGCGGTCCTTCAGGCTTTACTTCTCGAGAACAAAATCCTAGTATTACTAATGTTCAAGCTATACAAGGAGGAACATATGCTGTACAAACGATTATGAATGGCTGTACCTCTCAAGCATCAGCTATTAATATTACTGTAATTTCTAAGCCTAATTCACCTATCATTTCAGCTCCTGCACGCTTATGTACAGGGCAAAGTTTACAATTTAATGCTTCAAATGTACCCGATGTTATCTACCGGTGGGTAGGTCCTAATGGATTTACCTCTTCAATTCAAAATCCAATTCGAAATAATGTAACTACGGCAGATGGTGGAAGATACACCCTAACTTTAGAGCGGCGTGGTTGCTTATCGGAACCTGCTACTGTATACATCGAAATTTTCCCTACTCCCTTTGTAAGAAATGCGGGTAGTAATTCTCCAATTTGTGCAGGTGAAACATTAACTTTAACCGCTCCGCTCTTTGAAAATGCTTCTTATCACTGGATAGGGCCTAATGGATTTACTGCCAGCTCACAAAATCCTATTATACAAAATGCTCAGACTGCTAATTCAGGTGTATACTCTTTAATGATTAGTACAGGAGCTTGTACGAGTAATTGGGTAACTACAAATGTTACAGTTCAGCCTTCTCCTAATGCTATTGCTGTAAGTACGAATTCTCCTATTTGTGAAGGCAAAAACTTAGAAATTAGCGCTACCTATAATGAAAATACATCGTATTTATGGCAAGGGCCTAATGGTTTCCAAAATAATCAAAACAGTTTTGTAATTAGTAATGCTCAAGAAAATAGAAGCGGAATATATACTCTTGTAGCCTCTATAAACAATTGTACCACTATCAAAGAAGTGGAGGTAATTGTTTCTACAATGCCTCCCCAACCTGAGATTTATGCCAATACTCCTATATGCGCTGATGATGATTTAGTTCTTAAAACCCCTACTATTCGAGGAGCTACCTATTTTTGGCAAGGTCCTAGTGGCTTTTTATCAACAGTGCAAAACCCAGTAGTAAATAATGTTTCTTTTAATCACACTGGTCTGTATAGTCTAAACCTAACAATTGGTAATTGTACTTCTTCAGTAGCAACTGTCAACGTTGAAGTTTTACCTTCACCAGGGCAGTTATTGGTAAGTGCTAATAACGAGGTGTGCAGCGGTGGAACCTTATTGCTGAACGTTAATTCTATTGCTGGAGCTTCTTATCTATGGCAGGGGCCCAATAATTTTACTTCTACCCTAAATAATCCTATTATTCTTAATGTTCAAACTTACAATGAGGGAGTATATACTGTAACAGCTACGCTAGGAATTTGTAGTTCGCAAGCATTTATCCCAGTTAGTGTTAAGCAGCGGCCAGTTATAAGGGGTATCACTTCTAATTCTCCGGTTTGTGTAGGCACAAAATTAGAATTATTTGCTCCACACCTAGAGAATACCTCTTATCAATGGACCGGTCCTAATGGATTTACAAGTACAGAAGTTTCACCCCAATTAGATAATGTTGCATTACAAGCCAATGGTACTTATTCACTAACGCTTTTTGCTAATGGTTGTACTTCAGTAATTTACACTACTCCAGTAACTGTGAAACAGCAACCTACTATTAGCATAGTAGGAAACACAACAATCTGCGAAGGTAGTACACTCTCGCTTTCAGTGCTAGGCACTATCGAAGGGGTAGTGCAGTGGCGAGGTCCCAATAATTTCATAAGTAGTGCTTCTTCTTTCCAAAGATTGGCCATAACCACTTCAGAAGCTGGCATTTATTCAGTGCAAGTGAAGGAGAGTAATTGTCCTGTTATTACTGCAAGTGTTAGTGTCGAAGTGGTACCACGTCCTACTGCGCCAGTAGCTCGTGCCAATTCTCCTATATGCAGTGGCGCAGATTTAAGATTAGAAACTGCTGTTACCCCGGGGGCTCAATATGTTTGGATGGGCCCGAATAATTTTTATTCTACCCATAGAGAAACTTCAATTAGTTCAGTTACTACTGCCAATAGTGGAATTTATAGTTTAGTAGTAATTCAAAATGGTTGCTCTTCTTTGGCTTCGAGTGTAGGAGTTACTGTAGTGCCTTCCCCAGGATTCATACAAGCTTTTAATAGTTCTCCAGTTTGCAGAGGTGAAACTGTAAATTTAACAGCTACGACAGTTGGAGGCGCTCGCTATTATTGGAGTGGTCCATCTGGCTTTAGTAGTGAATCTCAAAATCCCGTCTTAGTAGCTAATGCAAATGGAGTTTATTCAGTAATTGCTGTTATAGGTATTTGTTCCTCCAATACTGCTACTACTAGCGTTCGAGTATTACCTTCACCTGGTACTATTGTTGCTTCTTCGAACAGCCCTATTTGTGCTGGTAATGCAATAAATTTGAATGTTACTAGTGTAGTAGGAGCACAATATGAGTGGACGGGACCTAATGGATTTATAAGTACTACTCAAAATCCTGCAATTATTAATGCCTCGATAAATGCCTCTGGTGTTTACTCCGTTATTGCAAGAATAGGCAATTGTAGCAGCAGTACAGAAACGGTTGTTCAGGTTCAGCCTACTCCAACAATTACTAGAGTAGGCAATAATGGTCCTATTTGTAGCAATAACATTCTTAGCTTATTTGTTGAAGCTACTGTAAATGCTACGATTCGTTGGAGTGGACCTAATGGTTTTCACTCTACCATGCCTAATCCTTTTATTCCAAATGTAAAAGAGGAGCATAGTGGAGTTTATAGTGTAATTGCTAGCATAGGAAATTGTTATTCAAGCACACAAACTACTCAAGTAGTAGTAAGACCTACGCCTAATAATGTAGTAATAAGTGGTAATACACACGTCTGTGAAAATTCTTCTCTCCGATTACAAGCTTCTCCTCTAAGTGGTGCCCAGTATACGTGGCAAGGTCCCTCTAACTTAATAGTTAATAGCAGTTCTTTGGTAATCGATAGGGTAGAATTTATAAATAGTGGCGAATATTCTTTAATTACTACCCTGAATGGCTGCAGTAGTGTTACTAAATCTACGGTAGTAGTAAAGCCTAACCCTATTTTGGGAAGTATAGGGAGTAATTCGCCGATCTGCAGTGGTAATACTCTGCAGCTTTCTGCCCCCTTCGTACCCAATGCTATTTATCAATGGGTAGGGGTTAATGGATTTAGTTCTACGCTACAAAATCCTGTTATTCCAAATATACGTTTAGATCACCAAGGAAACTATTTGTTATATGTAATAGTAGAAGGCTGTACAAGTCAAACTAGGGTAACTAGAGTGGAGGTATTGCCATCTCCTAATGCGCCTTATATTCCTGCAGAAATAAGTAGGTGTTGGGGTACTAATCTAAACGTAGCAGTAGAACGCTCAGCGACTCTCAGCTACCAATGGCATGGACCTAATAACTTTTCTGCAGAGGGCAATAACTTGTTCATTTCCAATTTAACCTCCTTACATGCTGGTATTTATACCTTGCAAGTATCGGATGGCCGCTGTAGTTCAGCACCAGTTACTATGAACCTTAGGGTAAATGAAACTAAAGCAAGATGGATACAATCTTCTATCCAAAGCTGCGCCGGCCAGCTGGTTCAGGTACCACTTCTTTTAGAAGGTACTCCACCTATAAGTGTACAATACTCGATTAATGACGGAACTACTAATAATATTGTTGCTAATGGTCCAACTTTTGACTTTGCATGGACTCCTAGCACTAACTACCAAGAAATAATTTTATTAAATGTTACGGATGCTCAAGGGTGCAGGGCAAATATAAGAGATACCTTAAAAGTTTTTGCTTTGTCTGCGCCGATAGTCCGTTTAGTGGCAAGAAATTATGAACTCTGCGAAGGACAAAGAAGTGGAGCCAAAGTAGCTATTAGCCAAACGAATGGCAAATCGTGGAAATTGCGATACCAATCTAATGGGGCGATCCAAGAATACAATGGGCAAGGAGATGGTATATTTGAGCTGTTACCTAGCCAATACTACGGAGCAGTAAATATAGAACTTCAAAATATCGAGTATACTAATGAGCAAAATACGTGTAGCCAGTCTCTAGAAGGTCCTAATTCTCGTATTACTTTGGAGTATGGAGCAAATACAAATGCTGCTCTAGATAAAATTATTCGAACTGATTGTAATTCTATAGATAGTGTACGATTCTTAGTTTATGGCAAAGGACCATGGGTATTAGAATACACAGCTCCTAATGGTTTGACTTCCTCAATGGTAGTAGGTAATTCTAATGAAGAGGGTCCCAAATATTTTACTCTGCCTTTTGAAGTAGCAGGGAATTATTTTGTAAGCCGTATCCAAGATGGCCGAGGGTGTACTCAAAATTTGAATTTAGAGTTTACAATAGCTCCTAAAAGGAGACTGGAATTAAATATTAGTATTCTTGAATACCCAATCTGCCATTCTGCAACTGGAAAAATACAAGCTAATGCTAAAGGGGAGGGAATAATAAGATATGCTATGGAAAGTGGTATAGAAAATACTTCGGGCGCTTTTGAAAGCCTATTACCTGGTACTTATCGAGTAAAAGCATTTAATCAATTTTGCGAAGTAAGCCAGCAAGTAGTAATTCCTCAAAGAGGTACTCCCCAAATAGAGTCGATTGAGCCAACAAGTAGTAGTTCTTTACAAGTAAGGTGGCAGAGCATACAGGGTGCTGTGGGGTATATACTTAGTTATCGCCAAGCGGGAGAGGCTAATAACTGGCAAGAATTACCCGTAACCCAGGAGCTGTCCCAAAATGTGCATGGTTTGCTACCCAATACTCCTTATGAATTTAGATTAACAGCTGTGTGTCAATTCGGCCTTAGAACTATGCCTTCGCCGGCAGTGATAGGAACTACGCTAGAAGCTGCAAGAAATTGTAGAACTCCGGAGATTAGTGCTATTCGTCCAACCTCTCCTAGTAGCGTACAGGTGGTTTTTGGTTCAATACCTGCTGGAGGTGTATGTTATATTATATCTTATGGTTTGACAGGTACTCCCACAGAAACTTGGCAAGAAGTACTAGTGCCAGTGAGTGCTGGTAGCTTCACCATTTCCGGACTAGTACCAGGAAACCAATATGAAATACGTGCTAGAACTAATTGTTCTATTTGTTCTTCGCGCTCGGGTGAAAGGTCAAATTGGTCAGCCTCCCAGAGAATTATGCTTACTAATGCACGGCATCAAAACTATGTCCAAGATCCAGAATTTAAAGTCTACCCCAACCCAACTACTGGAATTATAAACATTGAATGTATTTCTCCCCAAGAGGTATCGCAAGAGCTTACATTAAAAATTATTGATATAGCAGGAAAAGTATATATTACACAAACCTTGATTACTTCAGCAGCCATTCAAAATGTAGATATTAGTTCTTTACCTGCCGGGGTCTATAGCTGTATAATAACTTATCGGGAAAAAACCATTTTGCATAGAATCATTAAACAATAATTAGGAAGCTAATAACAAAAAAGCTGGTTAATACCAGCTTTTTTGTTTTAGGAAAAAAGGAGTTAGGTTTATAAACACGAATTATTTGAAAAATATTTATCTTTGCATGTCCAAAGAATGAAGAGTTGAAAAAAGAAAAAGTTCGGTTTGCAGTAGTAGGCTATGGTTTTGCAGGAAAGCGGCATTGCTCGCACTTATTGAGTATACCTCGTGCAGAACTAATAGCCGTTGCCGATTGTGATATAACTCGGCAAAATGAAGCCCGTATTGCTCTTTCATGCTCTGTCCATTCAGATTATATTTCGATGCTTGAGCATCACCCGGAGATTGAAGTGGTCAATATTTGTACTCCTAATGGGCTTCATACAGAGCAAGCTATAAAATGTTTAAGTAGAGGATGTCATGTTGTTATTGAAAAACCTATGGGTTTAACAGTGGAAAGTTGTCAGAGGGTGATGCAATGTGCAATAAAGATGAAGCGTCATGTTTTTTGTGTTTTACAAAATCGGTATAGTCCAACGGTTATTTGGCTTCGGGAAATTATAGAAAATCATCTCCTTGGAAAAATTCAATTTGTAGAAATAAATTGCTTTTGGAATAGAGAACCAACTTATTATTTGCAAAGTCCTTGGCGGGGTCAATTAGAAATGGACGGAGGACCTTTGTTTACTCAGTTTAGTCATTTCATTGATATTTTAAGGTGGTTGGTAGGAGATGTTTATAATATTCATGGCATTTTTGCAAGAGTTAAGCCGGAAAATCCTACAGAATTTGAAGATACAGGGGCAATAAATTTTCAGTTGAAAAACGGAGGGATAGGAAGTCTCAATTATTCTATCGCTACTTATCGCCAAAATTTCGAAAGTAGTATTACTATTATAGGCGAAAAGGGCACCGTAAAAATTGGAGGTCAATACATGAATGAAGTGCTACACTGTGATATTCAAGATTATGCTTTTGAGCCTTTACCTTCTTGCAATAAGCCTAACGATTATGGCTTCTACCAGGGCAGTGCAGATAACTTTAGGCAGATGCTAGAAAACATTATCCTTTGCCTACAGGGTGAAAACTGCTACATCAGCAGTGGGTGGGAAGGCTTACAGGGAGTAAACATAATTCAAAAAATTTATCAGCATCGAGCAGAATTTTTAAGACGGTGGAACCTACCGCCTAAAGTAAGAAAAGAAATTACTCGCCATTTGGCAGCTAGCATATAAACTATGGCACTACGGGTAAAAGGCCTTACTAAATTTTATGGCTCCCAAAAAGCTATAGAAAATATTAATTTTACTATTCAACGCGGGGAAATTGTAGGCTTCTTAGGACCTAACGGTGCGGGTAAATCTACTACCATGAAAATTATTACTGGCTACCTTCCACCTACCTCCGGAACGGTTGAGCTTGGAGAATGGAACATTTTTGAACATCCTTTAGAAGTACGTAAAAGGATTGGATACCTACCTGAAAATAATCCGCTGTACTTAGATATGTATGTGCGTGAATTTTTATATTTTATTGCACGTCTCTTTCGCCTTTCTTCTACTTTTGCTCACAAAAGAATAAATGAGGTAATTGAACAGGTAGGTTTAGGTCCAGAACAACACAAAAAAATTGGAATGCTTTCTAAGGGCTACCGTCAGCGAGTAGGCTTAGCGCAAGCAATTATCCATGACCCTGACTTATTAATTCTTGATGAACCTACTAGTGGTTTAGACCCTAACCAAGTTATAGAAATTCGTAAGCTTATTGAGCAGCTAGGCAAAGAAAAAACAGTTTTATTTTCCTCTCACATATTGAGTGAAGTAGAAGCAATTTCCCAACGAGTAATTATTATAAATAAAGGTACTCTACTAGCTGATGAGCCTATTCACCAACTTTATCATCTCACGGGAGAAAATGAAAAATTGATTTTAGAAGTAGACACTATAGGACTTTCTAAAGAAAATTTAGAAGAAATAGAAGGGGTTATAGAAGTTCAGGTTTTGCAGCCCACGTGTTTTGCTATTACTGTTAGTGACATAGCTAGCAGCCGCAAAACTATTTCAAACTATGTCACACAACAGGGTTTTATGGTACTTACCCTTCAAAAAGAAGAAAAAAACTTAGAAGATATCTTTAGGAAGTTAACCCAAAAAACTGAATAGGAAAAAGTAATAAATTAATCATTAAATTAATCTAGTATTATCTCTTAGTATTTTCAGTAACCCTAAACTTTAAGTATATGTTTGAAAGCCTTACTCAAAAACTAGATAGAGCTTTTAAAACGCTACGAGGCGAGGGAAAAATCAGTGAAATCAACGTAGCAGAAACGGTACGAGAAATTCGGCGAGCGCTGCTAGACGCAGATGTGAACTATAAGGTTGCCAAGGAGTTTACAGATCGCGTTAAGGAAAAGGCACTAGGGCAAAACGTGTTGATAGCCGTTTCTCCGGGTCAATTGATGGTAAAAATTGTACATGATGAATTGGTAGCTTTAATGGGTGAAAAAAATGAGCCTATACGCTTTTCTAACACGCCTCCCACTATCATTCTTATGGCTGGGTTGCAAGGCTCCGGAAAAACAACCTTTAGTGCTAAATTAGCTCGTTTGTTAAAATCTCGTGGAAGAAATCCTCTCTTAGTAGCCTGTGACGTCTACCGACCAGCGGCTATTACCCAGTTAGCGGTTCTGGGTGAGCAAATTAATGTCGAAGTGTATAAAGAATTGGAAAATAAAAACCCAATACAAATTGCCCAGAATGGAATTAAGTATGCTAAAGAAAAAGGAAGAGACGTAGTGATTATTGATACAGCGGGTCGCTTAGCAGTAGATGAAGAAATGATGCAAGAAATTGAAAATATAAAAAAAGCAGTTTGCCCGGATGAAATTCTCTTTGTAGTAGACGCTATGACGGGACAAGATGCAGTTAATACTGCGAAAGCCTTTAATGAACGATTAGATTTTTCTGGAGTAGTGCTTACAAAGTTAGATGGAGATACAAGAGGAGGAGCAGCCATTTCCATACGCTCCGTAGTAAATAAACCAATTAAATTTATAGGAACAGGGGAGAAGGTAGATGCTATAGATCTTTTTCACCCTGATAGAATGGCTACTCGTATTTTAGGAATGGGAGATGTAGTTACCCTTGTAGAAAGGGCCCAGGAGCAATATGATAGAGAGGAAGCAGAACGCTTACAAAAGAAAATTCGCAAAAATCAGTTTGATTTTAATGATTTTCTTTCTCACCTTAATACCATTCAAAAAATGGGAAATATCAAAGATTTAATTTCAATGATTCCTGGAGTGGGTAAAATAGCTAAAGATATTGATATTGACGAAGATGCCTTCAAACATATCCGCGCTATTATACAGTCTATGACCCAAGAAGAAAGGGAAAACCCCAATATTATCGATGGCTCTCGTCGAAGAAGAATTGCAAAAGGAAGTGGTACCTCCGTGCAGGAAGTCAATCAATTATTAAAGCAATTTCAAGATATGAAGAAGTTAATGAAAACTATGAATAAAATGGTTTCTAGTGGACGTGATTTTTCACAATTACCATTTTTCAAGCAAAAACGTCGTTAGTTACTAAAGTTGCTAACGACTTTCTTCTTTTTCAAGAAGCTTTTTAATTTGTGAACGTAATTCTTTTAGTTCTATCTCATTATGTTCAAATACATAGTGAAGTAGTTGCTCATTATTGATTACAAAAAATTGAACTTTTAGTAGATGTTCAAAGACGAGCCTTATTTGTTCATTTAAATTTTTTTGCTGCTCAAGCAGGTTCTTAAGAATAAGGGTCCTTTCATCTTCATTTTTTTCCAGTCGACTCTGCTGTTTCTCCAAATGATGGATACTAACGAGTATTTCTAGTTGCGTTTCCGTTAATTTATGAATAGCTTCCGAATGCTTTTGGAGCATTAAGTTAATGCTTTGAATAAGTTCGCTAAGCTGAGAAAACATGATACCCAATAATTTTAATATACTATAGCAAATTTATTGAATTTTTAGTATTAATTGTTTCTTTTTTAGTATGAAAAATGAATATATCCTTTGTATTGATGAGGGTACTTCTTCGGCAAGAGCTCTATTGCTAAACTTAAAAGGCGAAGTAGTAGCATTAGAACGCAAAGCTATTGAAACTTATTATCCTTTTCCAGATTGGGTCGAGCAAGATCCAGAAGCCATTTGGCAAGCCCAATTCCAAACAATACAAAAACTACTTTCTCAATTTTCTCAAAAAACGAATCAAATTATAGCAGCTGGCATTACTAACCAACGCGAAACTACTATAATTTGGAACAAAAACACAGGGAAACCGATTTATCCCGCTATCGTATGGCAAGATAGAAGAGGATTAGCACTTTGTGAAAAACTCAAAGATCAAGGATATCAACAGCTTATTCAACAAAAAACAGGACTTATTTTAGACTCTTACTTTTCCGCCACCAAAATTGCTTGGATTCTACAAAATGTACCAGAAGCTCAAGGCTTAGCCCAGCAAGGGGCTCTAGCTTTTGGCACTATAGATACTTGGCTGCTTTGGAAGCTCACAGGCAATCATTATACCGATCCTTCTAATGCCTCCCGAACCCTGTTGTATAACATTTATGAACAAAAATGGGATGAAGAACTATTATATATATTTGATATTCCTGCTTCTATACTACCCACAGTTTTACCTTCTAATGCCTTATTTGGATATTTAAAATGGGAAAATGATACAATCCCTATTACCGGCGTTTTAGGCGATCAGCAAGCCGCTACCTTTGGACAACAATGTTGGAACTATGGCGATACAAAAAATACCTATGGCACAGGTTGCTTTTTAGTTACTTTTACAGGAAAAGAGCCTATCAAGCAACCCCCACCTGGAATTTTAACTACAGTTGCCTGGCATCTCTATGGAAAAACACCTATGTATGCTTTAGAAGGTTCAATCTTAAATGCGGGCGCTAGTCTACAATGGCTACAAGAACTGGGCATTATTCCTAGTATTTCAGCACTGGAGCAATTTATAACTCCTCCTATTCATTCCCAAGATCTCTTTTTTGTTCCAGCTCTTACTGGGTTAGGAGCCCCGTACTGGGATGCCCACGCACGGGGCTTGATTATAGGCATAACAAGAGCTACTCAGAAAAGAGATTTAATCCATGCAGCTTTAGCAGCTATGGCTTTTCAAACGCATGAAATCCTTTTGCTAATACAAACAGCAATTGGCACCCAAATTCATACATTGAAAGCAGACGGCGGAGTAGCCCAAAATGCGCCCCTAATGCAATTTCAAGCTGACTTATCAGCCTGCACCGTTCAGATACCTGATTGTATTGAGGTAACCGCTTTAGGAGTAGGATACATGGCTGCTTTAGGCGCTGGAATTTATACCCAAGAAGATATTACTCAACTGTACAAATTTCAAACTACTTTTGAACCCAATCCTCATTTTAATAAAGATTTTATATTCAATAGGTGGAAACAAGCAGTAGAACGTGCAAAATCTTGGATTGTTGGATGAATATTAAATTTCTTGCTTACTTCATTCTGATAATTTTAATAAGTAAATACTCCCCTACTAGCTTTAGTCAAAAAATAGCACTTTCTTCTTCAGTAAATACTACCTTTTCTGAAATTTCCCCGCATCTTACTCCAGATGGTCAATATCTTTATTTTGTAAGGATATCAGCCAATCAAGATCAAGATATATGGCAAGCAAAAAGAATAACACCGACCGAATGGAAAGACGCCACCCCTTTTCCTTCACCATTAAATTCCCCATTAGGAGCTAATAGCGTAGTAGGCATTTCAGCGGATGGCAAACGCTTGTATTTGCAAAATCGATACTTTCCTAATGGAAAAATGGAGCCGGGTATTTCCTTTTCACAGCACATAGATGGTAAATGGAGTTTTCCCAAAGCAATTGAAATTCGAAAATTTTATAACCAAAGCAAGTTTCTCAACTTACATATGGCAAGTGATGAAAAAACTTTGTTAATGGCCTTTGAAGGCAAAGATACCTTCGGAGGATTAGATTTGTATGTAAGTTTTTTACAAGCAGATAGTACTTTTTCTGTGCCCTTGAACTTAGGTAAAATTCTTAATACTTCTTCTCAAGAAACTTGCCCCTATTTAGCCCCCGATGGCTTAACTTTATACTTCTCTAGCGACGGCCACCCAGGGCAAGGAAAAGGAGATATTTTTGTTACTAGAAGATTAGATAGTACCTGGCAAAAATGGTCCACTCCCCAAAATTTAGGCACTATTATTAATTCTCCAGAATTTGACGGCTATTTCTCTTTAGCACCCGATAACCAAAGTGCTTATTTCTGTTCTTATTCCTCTATCCAAAGTAAACAAACCGATATATATTATGCAAAATTACCTGCTATTTTTAGCCCTAATCCTATTATTAAGCTAAAAGGCACAATTCTTAGACCCCAGAAAGATACTCTTACCTTTCAAGTTTGGGCTCTTAATGCACAAACAGCTGAAGTAGTTACAACCTCGCTAGTTTCTAAGCTAGAATCTAGTTTTGAATTTTGGCTTTTGCCTGACATATCTTACCTAGTTATAGGCTCTCCTTATGAATATTTTCAAGAGCCTATTTTAATTCCTAAATTAAATCCTATGCAAGATACAATTATATATCTTACTCTTGAGCATAAGAAGAAAAAATCACCCAGCAAGCAATATTTCGGTAACATTTTATTCGAATATGCTTCCAGTAAAATACTAGCAAAAGAACACAATAAATTAAAGCAATTACTATTAGAGCTCCAACAGCACCCTCATATGGAAGTAGAGCTCGAGGGTCATACCGATAGCCTAGGAAATTCATTGGCTAATTATACCTTAGCTTTTAAAAGAGCAGAAAGCATCAAAAATTGGTTAGCAAAAAATGGAATAGCCCAACACAGGATAAAAGTTCGCTCTTTGGGTGCGAAATTTCCTATTGCCAATAACAGTTCAGAACAGGGGAGAACTCAGAATAGAAGAGTAGATATTTTTCTCAATATTCCTAACTAAAACTAAAAAATAACTCGATCTTCTATTGCTTTCAAGGAACAATTATAACAAGCAACTTGTTCTTATATATTTGCTAATTTAATTAATTTTTCAAACCAGCTAATGAATTCGATATTAGCCTCTTTAGTTCATATTAAAATCTTTAAAAACCTTAGGCTCTTTTTTACTTTTTGTATTTGTATTCTTCTTAGAAGCTATCTATTTGCACAATATCCCCAACTACAAAAACAAGGAACGCCTGCTATCGGCCAAATTAAAGGAATTTTGACAGACGCAGCAAACGGAGAATTAGTTGAATACGCGGCGGTAGCTCTCCTAAGAAGCCGAGATTCAAGCGTTGTACAGGGAATTTTAACAGATAGTTCTGGAAACTTTCATTTTCAAGAAGTGCCATTTGGACGTTATTTCATTAAAATTACTTGCGTTGGCTACCAAAACTACACAAAAGATTCACTGGTAATTAGGCCCAGTAATGAAATTCTGGATTTAGGAAAGCTCAAGCTCATTCCTGTAGCAGTGCAAACAGAAGAAGTGGTGATAGAATCTGAAAAGGCCAACATAGAAATTGGACCCGAAAAAAGGGTTTTTAACGTAGAAAAAAATTGGGTTTCGCAAGGGGGAACTGCACAAGATATTTTACAGCAAATTCCTTCTGTTACAATAGATAATGAAGGCAGAGCCTCATTAAGGGGTAATGGAAATGTGACCATTTTGATTAACGGAAAACCTACTGCTCTAACGGGCAGTAATCGAAGTGCCTTCCTTGAGCAAATTCCTGCCAACCTCATCGAAAAAGTAGAAGTAATTACCAACCCTTCTGCTCGATACGATGCCGATGGTACCGCTGGCATTATTAATATTGTACTAAAACAAAATCAAAAACCAGGCTATTTTGGTTCAATCAATTTCAATGCTGGAACCAATCATAAATACAACACAGGGTTTACTTTTTCTTATGGTACTTCCAAAATAAACCTTTCAGCTTCTTACTCCTTCCGTTATAATCAAATGTGGTTTAATGGCTTTTCTTTTCGAAAAAACATATTACGAGATACCCTATTTTACTTTGATCAAAATAATAGAGGCAACACAATTCGACGCACCCATGGAGCTAATCTCAGCTTAGAATATCGCTTAAATCCTAAAAATTCAATTGCCTTGAATGTTTCTCTAAATACAAATGAAAATCCTCGTTCTGAAACGATAGACAACCGCTACTTAAATGAAAGTCGTATTCAGACGGGTAGTTCTCCTAGAAATAGCTTCGAAGATGAAACACGACTGGGATGGGACGCAGGAATTAATTTTCAAAAGACTTTTAGAAATAATGAGCATAAACTAGTAGCTCTAGCAAATTATTCTGGCAATAGAAGTATCAATACATTTACCGCCAATCAAATCAACAATAGGCTTTACAATCGTTTTGATGAGCGACTTTCCCAGCAAAATCGTAACAATGATAAATTCGATTTAAGTATTTTACAAATTGACTACCTCCAGCCCCTTCAAAATGGCGCACGCCTAGAAGTTGGGTATAAAGGTATTGCTAGAATTGTAGATAGTGACTTCCGAGCAGAAAATTATGATTTCTCTATTCAAAGGTGGGAAAATGATGCTAATCTTACCAACCACTTTATATTCAAAGAGCAAGTACATGCAGTTTATGGTATATATGCTTCTAAAATAAAAAAAATAGACTATCAGGTAGGCTTACGCTTAGAGCAAGCTTTCACCCTTTCAGAGCAACTTGTTCAACAAGGTAAGTATCACTACAATTATTTTAGTTTTTTTCCTAGCTTACACCTATCCTATAAAATGAATAATATACACAATTGGCAATGGAACTATACTCGAAGAATTAATCGACCTGAAGTGGGCGCATTAAACCCTTTTATTAACTATACCGATCCATTGAATCAAAGAAAAGGCAACCCTTTCTTACGTCCAGAATATATTAATTCCTTTGAACTCCAACATATTTACTATAGTAAAAAGCTTACTTTAACCTCAACTTTGTATTATAGGCTCACTACTAGCCAAATTGTTCGCTATCGCTATTTAAATGCGGAGGGAATAGCAATTACTACTTTTGAAAACTTGAATGATGGGCACTCCTATGGAGCAGAATTTATCGCTATCAATAGATGGACAAAATTTTGGAACACCACTACCAGTTTCAATTTATTTGGCTTGGAGCTCAATGATGCTACTTTAACAGGGGGAATGATTAGAAGAGGAGTTAGCTTTGTAGGTAAAGTTATATCCAATTTTACTATTGCCAAAAACCTAGACTTCCAATTATCCTATGATATCACCGGACCTAGAGTAATACCTCAAGGAAAATTTTACGAAATCCACGCCTTAGATGCTGCAATTCGATATACTGTATTAAAAGGCAAAGGAACAGTAATCATAAATATTAATGATATTTTTGATACTCGTCGTTTTCGAATTTTTACCCAGAGTCCTAGTTTTGAACAAGAGTTTATAAGAAAACGAGAAACCCGAATTTTGTACATTGGATTTAACTACAACTTCGGAAATATGAAGCTACAACAATCTAATAAGGGAAGGCGCCAAAATCGAGAAAATAGTAGCGAAACTGGAGGCGAAATACAATTTTAAGTCCTTTAGCTATTTCTGTTAAAATAAAAAAGCCGCAACTTGCGGCCTTTTTTATTTCTATTATTTCTATGTGGGTTGTAATGGATTCGAACCATTGACCCCTACCCTGTCAAGGTAGTGCTCTGAACCAACTGAGCTAACAACCCTAACCTTTTGCAAATATAAGCCAAATAAATAAATCTTTAACTAACTTTTTAATTTTTTAATACAACCACAGTAAATTTTTATCACTAGCTAAGACTTAAAAAGTTTTTTTGCCCCGATAATGCGATATTTTCTATTAAGCCCCAAAGCTAAGTTTTTTAATTGTTAATTAGTTACTTGTTTTTTGGTATATTTGAAAAGCTGCCAAGCAA
>JANWXU010000007.1 GCA_025057395.1 Bacteroidia bacterium
AGTACTCTTACCCTTATCACGCAAGAGTCAACAAAAATTTTTTACCTATACTACCAGACTTGTACTATGGGATATTAAAGGTCATCACTACCCGCCGCATTTACTTTTATACTTGGTTGAACTGAAACAGAAGCTCTTAAAGTTGCAAATCGACTAGAATCAAAGTTCGTAATCTCCAAAAAAAGTTTAAAGATATTATCTTCTTGTTCATGATAATCTCCATCCCCATAAGCCATAATTAGCCCCGCTATGAGTGCCTGCTCCTGTACCTCAGTAGGATGTTCTCGTAGTTTTTCTAACACAGTTATAAGGGCAACTCGGTCTTTATCGTGCGTAAATATCTTTATTAGTTCATTTTTTAGGCTTGGATCCAAGCCATTAACCGTTATAAAGGTATTGAGAATAATAGACTCCTGGATATCTACATTACCATCCGCAACCATAATATAGCCTAGAAAAAGGCAAATTATTTCAAGTGCATCTTTTTTAGCGTCCGTCTTCTGCCTCGACATATAATCCAATGAAAAGCTCGTCAACTTATATGAATACATTTGAAATGTAAAACTCTACGCAAAAATTTATTAATTTGTCGTAGAATAAAATAAACAAAAACTTACCTTTTATAGAGTATCTTACCTACTTTGTTAATTTGCTCAATTAAACTATCCGACTGAAGGTGGTGGTAAATTGATAGGTCTACGAGATATGGAATATTCGAATTTTCTAATTCTTGTCGAATTTTTGAACTAATTTCATTATTTAATTCTTCCCCTTTCAGAGTAATATCAATATCACTGCTCTCTCTATAATTGCCTTTTGCACGAGATCCATAAATAATAGCTTCCTCCACCTCAGGGTACTTGGCAAAAATGGAATACAACTTTTGAATAGTTTTTTCGCTAAGCCCAAAATTCATAAGTATAACTTCATCTTTTGCGAAAACTGCTCAAACAAAAAGAAATATTTATCTCTTATACGAATTTCCACTGACCGAGCCATATTTTCATTATAAGTATGGACAGTTAAAATACGATCCTCTACCATTTGCATCCACATCTCTCCGTTGCTAATCAAACCATAATGAAAAGCTTGTCGAATGGCGTCGCGGCTACCAGCTATATTTGTTATACCTTGGTAATACAAAAAGTCTTTCATAGTATTCCAAGCTAGTTCATATGTGTACTCAAAACATTTTATAAGGCCTTGAGTTTCTAGCTCGTTAAGTACTTCGTTTTGCAAAAAACGTTTAAGCTGTCCCAATGCTTTCTCATAATTTTGAAAGCGCTGCTTCCACCGTACTTCTGCATTTATCATCTTCAGATATGTATAATTACATTTTGAATATTTTTGTATACTTCTTTGCAATAGTCGAAACTCAATAAATACAATAAATTAAAAACTTGAAGAGTACAAATAATGAACCAACAAAAATGAAATCAAAGAAGGTTGACTACTTAACGAGAAACCAACCCTTCAAGTATAATTGTTGCATATAGACCATCTCATAATAAATTTTTTTAATTCCTTGAAAAGCATGCTTACTCGTCTATTTCTGTTAAAACTAGTTTTTATTGTAACTCTAGGGCAAATAAGCGCCATTTTTAGTCAAACCTTGCAACCTACTGAAGAAAAAGCTCTTCTTATCCTTACAGTTACTGATATGCAAGATAAACCTCGACCCAACGAAATTATTCGCATTCATGGCATTGAAAGTAAAATAGTCTCAAAGCACATTACTAATAAAGAGGGTAAAGTAGAAGTTTTGCTTCCTAAAGGCAGTAGGTATCAAGTAGAATATTTAGCTTTTGTAGAGTGGACCAAAAGTCAAACATTTGAAATACCCAACCAACCAGGGCATCTAATAACACGAGTAAATATTGGTTTTGATTACGAAGCCACCCGCGTACAATTAAAAAATGTCTATTTCGATACGAACAAAGCTATCTTACGCCCAGAGTCCTATGCCCAATTAAATGAATTAGCTGAGGTAATGAAAATACGTAAAAACCTTAAAATCATTGTAGAAGGACATACAGATAGCGTAGGAAATGAGAAAGCTAACCAATTGCTTTCTCAAAAAAGAGCTGAGGCTGTAAAAAATTACTTAGTAGCACAAAAAATAGACCCAAGTCGCATTCAAGCAATTGGATATGGCGAAAGCCGGCCTGTAGCTGAAAACGGTACTCCTGAAGGTCGTCAAAAAAACCGACGTACAGAAGTAGTAGTTGTTGAAGGCTTTGAATAATTTACGTAAGTTCAGCGAAGCTAAAATTAGCTAGCACGTTTTAAAAGGCAATACAAATGACTTACTTCTGGGCTCTAAAAATTAGCTTGCTATTCTTAACTATACCTTTAGTAGGGCAAATTATTCAAATTCAAGATGCCCAGCAACGCACACTCAAATATCCTTTTAGTGGCGGACTAAACAACCCACAATTTTCAAATATCGATATTGATCAAGATGGAAGATTAGACTTATTCATTTTTGATAAATCAGATCGAGCAGTTCTTATCTTTCAAAATAACGACAGCGGATATACATGGCAGCCTAGTTGGTCTTCATTCTTCCCACTTAATGAATTAGAAGATTGGGTATTGCTTAGAGATTTTAATTGTGATGGAAAGATAGACATTTTTACTGGCAATAATAGCCAAGTGAAAGTCTTCAAGAATGTGTCTAGCGAAAGAATATTCCCTCGCTTTGTGCTATACCAAGATGCTTTACCCTGTCGTTATTTAGATGAAGACTCATGGGTATATATTGCAGGTTCCGATATACCTGGAATTGCTGATATAGACGAAGATGGAGATTCGGACATTATCGCCTGGGATGTTACAGGCAGTTGGGTAAATGCTTATAAAAACTTTGCCCAAGAACTTTATAATCGTTGTGATACTTTAGTAATGGTACATACTTCTTCTTGCTGGGGTAACTTCCAAGAATTTTATAATGCTGATTCAAATTACTATGATGTTCGTCTAGAATTAGAGCCATGCTCCCATAATTACAAAATATCCCATATTGGAGGAGCACTTCTTCCTATTCATTTGAATGGAGATAGTCTTATTGACGTACTAATTAGCGATAACGGCTTGCCAGAAGTAGTAGGGTTATTTAACGGTGGCACTCGCCAAATTGCCAAAATGGTAACTAAAGAGACGCAATTTCCTAAAGAAAGTAAAAAGATTAATATTCATTACTTTCCAGCATTATTTTCTGTTCAGTTAGGAAAAGATACACTTTCTAGCCTTATTGCAGCTCCCAATCAGCTAGATATTTTGGAAGATAGAATTGCCACCTGGCTCTATCGAAATTATGGCAGCAAGCGAAAACCAGTTTTTATATTTCAAGACTCTGCATTTTTGCAAAAGGATATGTTAGACTTTGGCACAGGTTCCCTGCCTGCAGTAGGCGATCTAAATGGTGATAGTTACTTAGATATATTGGTAGGAACTGCAAGCACCTATCTAGGAGGTAATCAATCAGCTGCTACTCTGAACGTATTATTACAAAAACCTACTATTAAAGATAGCCTTATTTTTTACCTTTTTCGCCAAGATTTTCTAGATTTATCCAGGGTAGGCCTTTCTTACTTTTGTCCCACTCTTGCCGATTTGGATGCAGACGGAGACAATGACCTCCTTCTAGGAATAAACAGCGGAGAAATGTATTACTATGAAAATATTGCTACCAAGGGGCAAATGGCAAACTTTTTACTTCGCAGCCGAAATTACTTGCGCAAAGCATTTAACGAAACTATAGTTTCCCCTTGTCCTACCCTTTGGGATCTAGACGGAGATAAAGATCTAGACCTCTTAGTAGGTACAGCTAAAGGAACAGTTTGGCTATATGAAAATACAGGTACTTCCAAAGCCCCTTTCTTTGTAAAAAGAACAGAACGATGGGGACAAATTTCGGTTACTGACTGGGATAATACTCAGCTAGGTCGAGCAAGACCCCTTTTGCAGGACTTTGACCAAGATGGTGCTCCAGACCTACTAATAGGTAATGCTAGTGGAAAGCTCTTATATGCTTCTCCGGTTTGTCTTTTGCCTACAAGCAAATTACATCTAGATACACTCCCCGTATCACTACATACGCAAAACATAGCTCCTGCCTTTTTACGCAATCAGAGTAGCTCATTTTTACTTTTAGGTACACAAAGAGGGGGAATCTCTTTCCAGTCTCTACCTTCTCTAAGAAAAAATAATTCTAGTGCCTGTCCTTATGAAGTTTCTACACTAGAATGGCAAGTATATCCTAATCCAGCTCGAAACGAGATTACTATTAAAGCTAGTGCCGGAAGTAAAATTGAGTGGTACAATACACTAGGGAAAATTATACAAACTACTGAATTACTCCACCAAAACGAAATTACAATACCTACTCATAACCTGCCTAATGGTATTTATTTTCTAAAAAAACAAAAAAATGACTACCAAAAAGTAGTGATAATTAATGATTTATAATACAACTGCAAAAAACTACGCTTGCAGAATATACTAATTTTTTTATCTTTGTATAGAAAAGATAGAAGAATAATTATTATAAATTCCGTGAAAAAGTATTTTTTGTACATATTTTTTTGCTATCTAGGAGTAAAGTTTACAAATGCTCAAAAAAATACCCCTTGCTTTACAGACGAGTATCATGCACTTCAAATAGCCAAAGACCCATCTTTAGTAAAAGAAATAGAAAACTTTGAGAAAGAAATACAAAACAGAATACAAAAAAATAAATTTTACAAAATACAGTCTGATTTTCTTAAAACAAGGTATGTAATTCCCTGTGTGGTGCATGTAATTCATAATAGAGACATTGCTCCTCAAGATACTGCAAGTATCATACAACAAATTGAAAGTCAGTTTGATGCACTTTTTAACGACTACCGAAAAGTGCCTGGTACTAACGGCATAGGTGCAGGTGTAGATATGGAAATCGAATTTACTCTGGCCACCAAAGACCCACAAGGCAAACCTACAAAAGGAATTAATTTTATAAAAAACTCTGCGCTAGCAGACCTAGAACCCGCCACAGAAGATATAGAACTAAAACGAACTAACGTATGGCCACGCAATAAATACCTAAATATCTGGCTAGTAGATAAAATTGGTAACGACCCACAAAGACCAACTCTAGGCTATGCTCAATTTCCAAGTTTTCCCCCTGGTACAGACGGTGTAGTAATTCGCCGAGATTGCTTTGGTACAAAGGGTCGCATAGGAGGACCAGGTGGAAGCAATGACTTGGGACGCACCGCTACGCATGAGCTTGGGCATTGGTTAAATTTATTTCACCCTTTCCAGGGGGGGTGTGGCAATACCAGTTGCTTAAATTCAGGAGATCAGATCTGTGATACTCCCCCCACCGCAGAAGATAACTATGGGTTAGGCTTGGAAAGAAAAAATACTTGTACTAATGATACACCCGATATACCAGATAATCCACGCAACTATATGGACTACTTGGATGACGCAGGCCTTAATTACTTTTCACAAGGGCAAAAAGCTCGAGCTTTAGCTACCCTTGAAAGTCGGAATTTCATGCAACGCTACAACCTTTGGCAAGAAAGTAATTTAAGGGAGACAGGAGTAGGGAAATACAAGGCTCCTGTTGCCAACTTTTTTGCTAATAATCGCTTTACATGTACAGGAGTTCCTGTTACATTTATAGACTATTCAACAAATCAACCTACTGAATATCGATGGGAATTTCCAGGCGGTACTCCTACCACTTCAACAGAAGCAAATCCTAAAGTAATATACAATACTCCAGGTATTTACGACGTACAATTAACCGTTTCTAACTTATCAGGACAAAGCCATACAATCACAAAAAAAGCATTTATTCAAGTTATAGCTGAGACAAAGTCTTTACCTTTTACTGAAGGTTTTGGTGCTATTACTTTCCCGCCAGCAGGTTGGTATATCGAAAATCCAGATTCTGCAGCTGCCCTTAAAGCTCTTACCTGGACGTGGCGAAGGCTAGCTACCCGAGGTGGCTTTGGACGCTCGCAGGGCTGTGCTACTATGCCTTGCTTTAAGTACTCTGACTACAATCAAATAGACGGACTCAGAACCCCTCCCCTTGATTTGAGTAAAGTAGATGCCGCCCACCTTACTTTTTCTATAGCCTATTTACCATATAACTTTTCTTATGCTAGTAATAAATCCATTCTGCTAGGAGATACTCTTTCTGTTCTTGCTTCTACCGACTGTGGCGCCACCTGGCAAACTCTTTATAAAAAAGGAGGATTACAGCTTTCTAAAGTAGGAAAACCTGTTAATGTAGAAATTAATCTGCCAGAAAATAATGACTGGCGAACAGATACCGTGCGTTTGGATAAAGTAATTGGAAACAACAGAGTAGTTCTTAAATTCGAAGTAAAAAATAATTTCGGAAATAACATTTTTATTGATGATATAGTAGTAGAACGTACTACTCCCCTATCTCTAACCCCACCTATACTCGTCCATCCACCTGTAGTGGCGCCCAACCCAACTCAAAATAATACACAAGTTTTCTATCATCTTTTGCAGCCGCAAAAGTGTAGCTATGAGGTAATAAATATACAAGGAAAAATTATCTTCGCTTCCAGCCCCACCTATTGTGAAACAGGCGAACATTCTGTTAACATTCCTCTACCTAGTAAAGGCGTATATATCGTAAGTATTAATATCGGCGAACAAAAGTTTTACAGTAAAGTAGTATGTTACTAAAAAATCTAATTTCATCAACAGTCAAACAAAATTAGCCCTTTTATTTATAGGGCTAATTTTTTTGTGCATACCTACTTTTCTTACTAATTCTTACTAAACAGAAAGACCACACCACATTCTAGATAATCCTAGTTGAGTAATTTTTTCTCAGGTGTTAGACTTTGTTTTTTTAATCGCGTTGCTTTTAATAGATTGGTAGGGCCCCACCCAGCCTTGTAGCCAAGCCCAAAGTCTACAGGCCGGATAGTAGTATCTGAAGCATACGCTCTATCTAAATCGAGCTGATATTTACTAGCAAAAATAGGAATAGGAGTTGTATATTTTCCATAAAGCTGAATTTTCCATTGCTGAGGGTCAAACATGCGGTAGGGTATGCCAGTATCATCCTGTAAAATCATAGCACTGATGCTTATAAGCCTATTGCGGATCAATTCAAAATCATAGCCGTGTAGTAAATAGGAAGCAGCCTTAATGTAAGTATATGCTGGCTCCAGGGAAAGAAAAAAAGCATCTAGCTCGGGACGACTCTTATAATAACCATTCGAAGCATCAAAACAAAGAAAATGTAAAGTCTGAATAGGAGCACTAGGTTTTTCAAGGGAGCGAAACAAAATTTCGACTCCTGTGATTATGGTATCTCGAGTTTGCTGTACAAAATTTACCGAATCTGGATAATATTCAATTCTTCCTTGGGAATTAATCTTAAAGTGCTTTACTTCTAAAACTTCATTATTACAACGACTAACAAAGGCAAGCAAAATAGGCAAAACACCACGAAAAGAAGTTCGATAAAGATCAGCACTCATATTTAGAGTAAAGAAAAAAGATTTATTGAAAATAGCGTCCAGCGAAAAGGCTAAGTTTTTGAGATTCTGGGATAGCTCGGCTGGGGGTAAACTGGAAGGTTTGGGAACTTTTCCTTCTAACTCCAAACCAAACATAACGTACCTACTAGCGTCTGGAAAAAGGGTATGGATAGTCACAAAATCAGGGCCACTAAACGGATACAAAACAGTATGAGCTCGCTTCCTTTCTTGCTCAAGTTCTATTTTTGACCAACGACTCAATTTTTTAAGCAGAATACTATCTTTAACAGACCAATTTTTCTCAAAAAAGTCTCTATGAGCAATTGCATCCGGCCTATATTCTACACTATCTAAAACACTACCCTCTTTTGGCGGTAACCCACCTAGATAGCGAGCTAAATCATTCCAGTAACGATTATAGGCAACTTCTTTTTTAAGAACCGTATCCTGCCGAGAAGAAACATTTTGCAATATATTTTTCTTTTTTACTCCATTACATTCCAGAAATAAAAACAGAGCTGGAAGTAATACCCTGAACACTCTATTTAATCTATTAAATACCATGTATAATTCAATTCAGACCAGAGAAATATCTAGGGTATTCTCAAAAACAGAACAAATAAAAATTTTAGAGTTTGAACTTTTATAAGTTTATTTAAGTACAAATTTAAAGCACAATTTTGCTTAACTAAAATGGAAATTCAGTTATTCTTAGAAAGCTTTATTAGTTTTAAACAACTAATAACAAAGTCATCCAAAATATCATTTGCTTAGTGCAAAAAGTTTTTAATTCTAAAAGTAATTTGCTAGTTTTACTATTGGCATGTTAAGTTATTGATAAATAAAACAATAGTATATAGAGAAGCTCCTATAAAAGTTTTTTCTCAAAGCTCTAACTAACAAAAGAAATAAGGCTTCAATAAAATGACTAAGAAATCAATTACATTAACCATAACTATCTCAGATGAAAGCGAAAGCTTTCAGACGGTGCAACTGAATACTGACGCAAGTGCACCCATTATAGTACAGGGAGTAGAAGATTCTAGCCGCCCTATAGCTACCTCGGTAGAGACTTCCCAAAAAAGTCTGCCTTCTTCCTCACCTCCCGTTCTTAGTCAAGTACTTTCTCCTAACTTACGATTTTTAGATGTTAATGGAGAATGGTTTTCTCTAATGGGCTATAATTCGGGAGAACTTTTTTCTCTTACTTTTCTAGATGTGGTCCGAACAGAAGACCAACCTAAGATACTAAGCCACCTAGGAAATCTAGCGCTAGGAAAAGAGGTTCAAGACTTAGAATTTGATTTGCAAACCAAAAATGGCAAACTTATTCCTGTAAAAGCCAATTTGCAGCCTGAACTCATTTCAGGGCGCCTAAGCGCAATTCATGTTTTCCTAACTCCTCTTAAGCAGGAAGGCGAAGTAATTAGCGGCGGCGGAATTTCAATGATGTCTTTAGTGGCAAGTAAAATAGATAATCCTATCGTAATCACAGACGCTGATGGGGCCATAGAATTAGTTAATGAAAGTTTTACTCGCCTTACAGGGTTTTCGATAGCAGAAGTAAAAGGACGAGAACTCGCATATGTACTACAGGGTCCTGGTTCAGACCCAGAAACGGCACGACGTATTCATCAAAAACTTCGCAGCCTTCAAACTTTTACTGAAGAAGTACTTATATATCAAAATAACAAGCCCTACTGGCTCACTTTAAAAATTTCGCCTATATTCAATGAAAGTGGAGAAGTAGAAAAATACATTGCTATTGAAACTGATAGCAATACAAGAAAAGAACTTGAAATACAACTTCGAAGAAGTGAAGAAAGATTTCATGCCTTTCTAGATTATGCACCTATAGGAGCCGCCATTCTTAACTCAGAAGGGAAATTTGAGCTTCTCAACCCCGCATTTTGCAAAGCAGTGGGCAAAAGTAGTGAAAGTCTATTAAACCAACCATTATCTGCCCTGTTAGGAAATATAGAAAAGAATCCATTTTTAGCTAGCTGGCAAAACTTACTCTCTAGCGTAGAGCCACACAAAACTAAGTGGCTAATACAGCCAGAAAACAAAAATGTTGCTGTAAGTATTCATCGAATTGTAGGCAAAGATAATTTACCACGTCTACTCATCTTTATTGAAAATACACAACCAACCCCAACTACTTCTACACCATCCTTACCTGAATTAAATTTTTTAAATGCCCTTAGCCTGCCTGCCTGGGCCCTTGATAACAAAGGGCAAGTCCGTTTCGCCAATAGCGCTCTAGCTAACTTACTTGGATATACAATAAGCGAAATATTAAATAAGCCTTATCATTCGTTCATTGAAGAAAGCTCCTTAAAATTACAGGAAGAAAGACTACGTGCCGCTTTTCGCGAAGAAAGTCTTGTACCCCAAGTAGTCTCCTTAAAAACTAAAAATAATAATACTATTTCTTTGCGTGCAGATAGCCTACTTTGGCCGGTTTCTACCAATGAAAAGCTACTCCTTACCTTCTGGCAATCTGATAGTCTGCCAATTGCTAAGTCTATAGAAAACTTACAGACTCAACAAGATCTATTGCAAAATCTAACTGATAGTCAACAGCAGGTTCATGCCTTGCGAAAGAGTGTTTTAGTAGTAGAGCTCACTCCTGAAGGAATTATTACTTATGCCAATGAAAATTTTCTTGAATTAGTAGGCTATACTTTGGAAGAATTAAAGGGCAAGCCACATAACCTACTTCTTTTTCCAGAAGACGCTGCCTCTCAAGAATACATTTTATTCTGGAAAAAGCTACAGGGCGGTAGCTTTGTGAGGGGTGAATTCCGTAGAAAAACCAAAACGGGCAAAGCCATCTGGATAAATGGAGCTTATACTCCAATTATAGAAAGTGATGGCAATATTCAAAAAATTCTAAAAATTGCTACTGATGTAACTGAAAAAAATGAGCTGACGCGCCAAATGCAAGATTACATAGAGGAGCTAAAGGCACAAGAAGAAGAACTACGCCAGAATGCCGAAGAACTGCAAGCTATAAATAATCAAATGGCCCTAGTACAACTCCAACTACAAAATCAAGTAAACGCTCTCAATAACTCCGCTATTGTCTCTGAAACAGACTTACAAGGAAATATCATTTTTGCAAATGATATGTTTACTGAAATTTCCAAATACTCAAAAGAGGAACTCCTAGGGAAAAATCATAGAATTCTAAAATCGGGCCACCAGCCGCAAGAAATTTTTATCGACCTCTGGCGTACTATCAGTTCGGGTAAAGTATGGAAGGGAATAATTAAAAATCGAGCTAAAGATGGTTCTTATTATTGGGTAGCCACTACTATTACGCCTAAATTAGGCCCAGATGGAAAACCAGAAAAATATATTGCCATTCGCTTCGATATCACTAGACAAAAAAACCAGGAAATTGAACTGCAAAACTATATTGAGCAGCTCAAAACCCAAGAAGAAGAAATAAGGCAAAACGCAGAAGAACTACAAGCAATCAATACCCAACTCTCAGCCGCTCAGCTCCATTTACGTAACCAAATCACCGCTCTCAATAACTCCGCTATTGTCTCCGAAACTGATTTGCAAGGTAATATTACTTTTGTAAACGAAATGTTCACTCAAATTTCCAAATACTCAGAGCAAGAATTACTAGGACAAAATCACAGAATCTTGAAATCGGGCCACCAGCCGCAAGAAATTTTTATCGACCTCTGGCGTACTATTAGCTCGGGTAAAGTATGGAAGGGAATAATTAAAAATCGAGCTAAAGATGGTTCTTATTATTGGGTAGCTACTACTATTACGCCTTTCTTAGGTGCAGATGGTAAGCCTACAAAGTATATCGGAATACGTTTCGATATTACTAGACAAAAAGAGCAAGAAAACCAGCTAGAATCCTATATTTTTCAACTCAAGTCTCAGGAAGAAGAACTACGTCAAAATGCTGAAGAGCTGCTGGCAATCCAAGAAACATTACAGCAAACCAATGCCGAGCTTAAAACTCGCATGAATGCAATTGATAGAGCTAATATTGTTATCGAATTTGACCGCACGGGCCATATCTTAAAGCTCAATGAAAATGCACAAAAGCTGCTTAAACGCAATTCTAATGAGTGCATAGGAATGCACCATTCTATTTTACTTTTTAGAGAACAACTAAATTCTTTAGATTATCAAACATTTTGGCAACGCTTGCAGGGTGGAGTCGTTATAAGCGGCGAATTTAAATTAAAAGATAGAGAAAACAATGCAGTATGGATTTCTGGTAGCTATGCGCCGCTAATGGATAAAAATAATGAAGTTTACAAAATTCTGCTAATCGCTAATGATACTACAGAGCGCAACCTGATGGCAAAGCAGCTAGAAGAGTATCTTGAAGAAATGCGCGCACAAGAAGAAGAATTACGTCAAAATGCAGCTGAACTTGAGTCTATTAATCGAGAACTAAAAAAGACGCAAATCCGCCTAAAAGGTCAAATTAATGCGCTTAATAACGCAGCAATTGTTTCAGAAACAGACCTGGAAGGGAATATTACTTTTGCTAATGAAATGTTCTGCAAAGTTTCGCAATACTCTGTAGAAGAACTTATTGGAAAAAACCATAGAATTTTGAAATCAGGGCTCCAGCCCCAGGAGCTATTCGAAGATCTATGGCGTACTATTAGTCAGGGCAAAGTATGGAAGGGAGTGATTATAAATAAAAAGAAAGACGGTACTTTTTATTGGGTAGCATCAACTATTACCCCAGAAATTGGCGAAGATGGTAAGCCACAAAAATATATCTCGGTTCGCTTTGAAATTACTACTCAAAAGCAGCAAGAGGAACAATTACAACAGCTAGTGGATGAATTAAAAGCCCAAGAAGAAGAACTTAGGCAAAATGCCGAAGAGATGCGAAGCATCCAAGAAGCCCTTCAACAAGCAAATGCTGAACTTGATAACCGAATGGCAGCTATTGATTCTTCTAGTATTGTACTAGAGTTAGAAACTAATTCGGGTAGAATTATTCGCTCTAATCTTAATGCAATTCAATGCTTGGGATATACAGAAGAAGAATTCAAGGAGCTCACATTCACCCATTTATTAAGAAATAACCAAAGTATCACTAAGTTTAACGCTGCCTGGCCTAAACTACTAGCGGGCATACCCGTACGAGAAGAATTTGAATGCTCCTCCAAAAATCGAGAGTCTAAATGGGTATCCGCTACTCTTTCTCCTATACTTAATAGACTTAAACAAATAGAAAAGATACTAGTAATTGCCCAAGACATAACTAGCCAAAAACAAATTAATGAACAAATAGAAGCCTTCAACAAAGCCATTCGGGAAAGTGAGGCTAGGTTTAAACGCTTGGCCCAAAACATTCCGGGTTTATTATATCAATTTAAGTATGCGCCTGATGGCAAGATGGGCTTCACTTATATTAGCGATAAGGTCCTTGAACTATTAGGATATACTCCTGAAGAAATTACTACCCTGGGAAACAACTTAGTAATTCAAATTTACCCTGAAGATGTTGAAAGTTTTAATCTTAAACTGCAAGAATCTATAATTACTCTAAAAAAATTTAACTGGACAGGACGCCTTATTACCAAGAGTGGAGCTTTTCAGTGGATAGACGCAATTTCAATACCTGAAAAATTAGAAGATGAAAGTATAATTTGGGATGGTATTATGCTCGATGCTACAGAGCGTATCAAGGCCCAAGAAGAAATTGCCAGAGGTGAAGCACGCTTACGTAGAACAATAGAAACAGCTCCTATTGGCATTTGCGTTACGAATGAATACGGCGTTTTTGAATTTGTTAACCAAGCCTATTGCCACATCTACGGATATACCCAAGAGGAACTTATCGGGCAACATTTTACTAAAGTTGTGCCTAAAGATGGGGTGCAGTACTGGAAGGATAAACACACCAGCTTTTTAAATTCTAAAGAAATCGTACGCGGAGAATTTGAAGTAATTACAAAAGACGGTCGATTGCTTACCATTTTGGCAGATGCCGCAATCATCCAAGGAGCAGATGGAAGACCTCGCAAAGTAACTTATGTTATTGACATTACTGAACGAAAAAAATTTGAGGAAAACTTAAAACAACTTTCTTTAGTAGCAAGTAAAACAGATAATGCAGTAATTATAGCCAATAGAAGAGGAATTATTGAATGGGTCAATGATGGGTTTACACGAATTTCGGGCTATACTTTAGAAGAGGCTATTGGTAAAAAACCGGGTAGCTTTTTACAGGGACCTGCCACTAACCCAGAAGATGTGCGACGTATCCGCGAAGGACTCGCTAGTAAACAACCTTTCACTGCGGAAATACTCAACTATCATAAAAGTGGCAGAACTTACTGGATTAATATTTCAATGACCCCTATTTTAGATGAAAATGGAGAAGTAGATAAATTTATTGCTATTGAATCAGATATTACCTATGCTAAGCAAACCCAAGAAGAACTACAAAGACTATCTCTAGTAGCAAGTAAAACAGATAACATAATTATTATTACCAACAAATACGGTGCTATTGAATGGGTAAATGATGCCTTTACTAAGCTTACCGGTTATGCATTAGAAGAAGTACGGGGTAGAAAGCCAGGAGCTTTCTTACAGGGTCCTGGTACAAATCCAGATACTGTTCGCACAATTCGTAATGCTCTGAATAATAAGCAAGGTATACAGGTTGAAATTCTCAACTATAAGAAGTCGGGGGAGCCCTACTGGGTTAATCTAAACATATCTCCTGTTTTTAATGAGCGAGGTGAATTAGAGAAATATATTTCCATTCAGCAAAATATTACTGAGCGCAAAAAAGTAGAACAGGAAATAGAACTACTTTCTTTAGTAGCTTCTAAAACAGACAATGCCGTTATAATCACCGATCGATTCGGAAATATAGAATGGGTAAATGATGGCTTTGAAAGAATTAGTGGATACCGCAAGGAGGAAGTAATAGGGAAAAAACCAGGCTCATTCTTGCAAGGTAAAGATACAGACAAAGCAACGGTTGCTCGCATTGCAGAAAATCTGCGCAAAAAAATATCTTTTACTGAAGAAATCCTGAATTATACCAAAGATGGTAAACCCTACTGGCTTCAGCTAAGCATTACGCCTATCCTAAACGAACGTGGCGAACTAGAAAAATTTATTGCTATTGAAAGTGATATTACAGAAAGAAAAGCTAATGAACAGAAAATCTTGCAATCTAAGCAAGAGTTAGAAAAAACTTTGCAAGAACTCCAGATGACACAAAATCAACTAATCCTTTCTGAAAAAATGGCTTCTCTGGGCCAACTTGTTGCAGGAATCGCTCATGAAATTAATACTCCTATTGGTGCAGTAAAGGCATCCTCACGCAATATAATGAGTACCTTGCCAAGTATTATTCATGATTTTCCTACACTATTATCCAAATTGCCACCCGACAAAATTACTTTACTTGAAGATATGATGAACCAATGTGTAAAAGCGGATACCTTCTTAACTACCAAAGAAGAAAGAGCCAAGCGTAAAGAGATTGCTAAAATCTTAAAAGAAGCCAAAATCAAAGATGCAGAAGACATTGCCGGTAGCTTAGTAGAAATTCGCGTGTTAGAAAATATTGAAAAATATATTCCTCTCTTCCAGGGAGAACATGCAAAAGAAATTTTAGATATGGCTTATAAATTAGGCCAAATGAAGGTCAACATCAGCAATATTAATATCGCTTCTGAAAAAACCTCTAAAATTGTTTATGCACTCAAAAATTATTCACACTTCCAAGTAATACGTGATAAACCTGTAGAAGTAAACTTAGCAGAGAATATTGAAAATGTTTTAGTACTTTACCATAACCAATTAAAACGCGGTATTGAAGTAGTTCGTAATTTTGAAAATGTTCCGCCTATCTATGCTTATGCAGATGAACTTGCACAAGTTTGGACCAACACTATCCAAAATGCTATCCATGCAATGAATGGGCAAGGAACTCTTACAATTGATATCAAAGACCGGGGAGACTTTATAGCCGTTTCTATTACTGATAGCGGCGCAGGGATCCCTCCAGAAATCATGGATCGTATATTTGAGCCCTTTTTCACTACCAAGCCCCAGGGAGAAGGCTCTGGTTTGGGCTTAGATATCACGCGTAAAATAATAGATAGGCATCATGGTAAAATTGAAGTTAACTCGCAGCCCGGAAAAACAACTTTTACCTTCTTATTACCTAAAAACTTGCAAGAGCTTTTAGCAAACGAAAAAAAATAAAAAGTAATTATTTGATACTTTATTAAAAATAAGTACTATGAAACCTGTTATTTTGATGGTAGATGATGAGAAAGTAGTGCTAGAAAGTCTTACTAACCAACTTAAACGTGCATTTGGGTATACGTTCAAATATGAAACAGCTCTAGGAGTAGATGAAGCATGGGAAGTACTAGAAGATTTGCATGCAGAGGGAGAACCTGTCGCCCTTATTATTTCCGATTGGCTTATGCCTCCTGACAAAGGAGATTATTTTTTAATTCAAGTTACTCAAAAATACCCCAACATTCCACAAATTATGCTTTCAGGTTTTGCAGACGAAGCTTCAGTAGAAAGAGCAAGGCAAAACGCCAACCTCAAAGAATTCATCGCCAAACCCTGGGATGAAGAAAATTTAATTAACAAGATTAGACAAATTATTCCTCCCGAGGTATTTGCTAACTAAAACCTTGCTAAATTTAGCCCTACTTTCAAGTAGGGTTAAATTTTTTATCAAGATATACCAATCTTCCCGGGCATGCTTTAGGGGAAAAGTTATTTCTTTGAATGCAAGGACCATAAATTTATGCCAAATTTACCTTCGACCAATTAACAAAGTTTATGGCACTACTTTTGTTTAAGCAAACTTTAAATCACAAATAACTCACCAATAAAAATTAAAAATGAAGAAATTCTTTCTAACTATTATTGTCAGCTTTATAGGGGCATGGTGGTTAGGAGCTCAACCTACTACTTTACCTAACTTTAAATTTAATAATGCTATCAATGGCGGCGCTTTCACTAAGACGAATCTTAAACAGGGGCTAGCCACTATTGTTATTCTATTTAGCCCTGACTGCGAACACTGCCAACAGCAAGCTAAGTGGATACGAGAGGGAGCTAGTAAATTTGCTGATAATGTACAATTTATGTGGGTTAGTTTTGAAAGTAACATAGAGTTGATAAGAAATTTTCCCAACAAGTTCTTGAGTGGAGTCAAAGCACCTATGTACTTTTTGCATGATCCTAACTTAGATTTCGACAAATACTTTGGTAACTCAGAAGTGCCTACTATTTTAGTATACGATAGCAAAGGTCAATTGGTAAAAGTCTTTCGTACAGAAGTGGAGGTAGAAAAGCTACTTCCTTTGATAAAGTGATAATATAGTTGCTTTGAAACCCAATATTTAACTACCATGAGCTTAAAGGAAAAAGTAGACGCTGCAATTAAAGAAGCAATGAAACAAAAAAAAGAAGGGGCTCTTAGAGCCCTTAGAGCAATTAAAGCTGCCATATTGCTTGCTGAAACTGCTGAAGGAAGGTCCCCTGGCCCTCTCACCGAGCAGGAAGAAATGAAACTTCTCACCAAACAAGTAAAACAGCGAAAAGACTCCATTGAGCAATTTGAAAAAAATAATCGCCCCGATCTTGCTGCCCTGGAGCGAGAAGAACTAGAAGTTATAGAAGCATTTTTACCTAAACCCTTATCTGTAGAAGAAATTGAAAATGAAATTAAACTTATTATTACCGAAATAGGAAGTAGTAGCATTAAAGATATGGGCAAAATAATGAAAATAGCCTCAGAAAAATTAGCAGGAAGAGCAGAAAATAAACTAATTAGTGAAGTAGTAAAAAAACTACTTTCTTAAGGCTTCTTTAGTAACTTAAACTCTTGATTTTCATACTAATATTGCAAAAAACTAATTTCTAATTTTCAAAAAAGTACAAAACTTCGATATTAGCTTCTGAAATTTTCGGGGAAGAAAGCGAATCTTCAAAGTTAGAAGGCTGTTTTTATGTATGAAAAGCAAAAAATCCAGCTTAAGCAAAATAACTATTTACTCCCCCTAAAAGTATAAACTTATATAGAATTTTTGAAAGGATTTTTTCATTAGCCAGTTATGAAAAATCTCGAAATTATTCAAGAAAGAGGATTCCAATATGTGGAAACGGGGAAGGGATCGCCAGTGGTTTTATTGCATGGGCTATTTGGTGCTCTGAGCAATTGGCTAGATACAGTAAACTTTTTAGCACCACGTTACACACTTTTTATACCTATAATTCCAGTATATGAAGCTGGTACTACAGCTGCTTCAGTAGAGGGTCTGGCTCACTTTGTTCAAGATTTTATACAATTCAAACAACTCAAAAATTTTACCTTAATTGGAAATTCTTTAGGAGGGCATCTTGCCTTATTACTAGCCATTAACCCCCCAGCCGATATATATTCTTTAGTATTAACTGGTAGCTCAGGCTTGTTTGAGGAGGGAATGGGGGCAGGTTTTCCTAAGAGAGGAGATAGAAAATACATCCAGGAAAGAGTGGAGTACACCTTCTATAGTCCTCAAACAGCTAGCAAAGAATTAGTAAACGAAATTTATAATATTGTAAACGACAATGCTAAAGCAATGCGTATACTTAAAATTGCAAGAAGCGCACAAAGAATGAACCTGCGCGAGGATATCAAAAAAATTAAACTTCCTACTTGTCTTATATGGGGATTAAATGATAATATTACGCCTGCATACGTTGCCCATCAGTTCCGGCGCCTGATTCAGGGAGCAGAATTACACTTTATTGATCAGTGCGGACATGCCGCTATGATGGAGCAACCTCATATGTTTAACTCTATTGTAGCCCAATTTTTTCAAAAAATCAATTTTACCTAAATTAAAAAACTATGCTTGCAGAAGCTTATTTATCACCTACCTTGCCAGCAGTGCACCCTGGCGATTCAGCAGCGCAAGTGTTGCGCTTGATGGAGCAGCACCAAACTCGGCACCTTGCTGTAATAGATGAAGCTGAACGCTTTTTAGGAATAACCGAAAAAAAAGAAAATACCGATTTCCCAATCCTCTCAATTATTCCAGGCTCAGAGCAACTTTCCGTTACAGGTAGACAGCATATATTCGATGCTCTACAAATCTTTTATGAGCATGGGCTATCAATTATACCTGTAGTCTCGGAAAATCAACGCTATTTAGGAACTATAGGGCTCGAAGAATTAGCAAAATGTTTTGCAATAATGACAGGGGCTGAAGAAAAAGGAGATATTATAGTACTTGAAATGCAAAAACAAGACTACTCCCTTACGCGCCTAGCCTCTATCGTCGAAGCTGAGCAGTGTAAAATTATCGGTGTTTTTATTCATCCCGTTCCTGACTCACTAGATATTTACGTGACCCTAAAGATTACGGGCTATCAGCTACATAGTATTGTTTTGTCGTTGGAAAGATTTGGATTTAAAATTGCCTACACTTTTAGTGATCAATCTTACCTCCTGCGTTCTCAAGATCGTTATGAAATTTTAATGCGTTTCCTGGCTATATAAAATAAAATGTGGGCAAAAAAATTCCAGCTACACCTGATTAGCGATACAACTATACAAAATAAGTTTACACACTTAGAACTAGCTCAATTTGCTTTTGCCGCAGGTGCAACTGTATTTCAATTCCGAGAAAAGAATTTACGTTCCAGCCATATTCGGGAACTAGAGCAAATAATTGCCCTTAGTCGGAACTATCCCACTAAAGTTATTATTAACGATTACTTGGAACTCGCCCTAGAACTGGGCGCTAATGGTGTACACCTAGGAGTAGAAGATATACCCTTAAGCCAAGCCATTTCCAGAGCAAGAGAAAAAGATAATTTCATTATAGGTGCCACTTGTCACACCTTAGAAGAACTACAAGACCTAAATAATTTTTATAAACATCAAATTCACTATATTGGGGTGGGCCCAATTTTTGGGTCAACCTCAAAAAAAATAAAATATCCCCCTTTAGGATTAGAAGGCTTAGCGCAATTTTGTAAACAGTCCCATTTTCCGGTTATTGCAATCGGTAATATTCAGCCCTTTAATATACCTTCCCTTATTGCTGCAGGCGCTAGCGGAATTGCTGTGATTAAAGCTTTCTGTGGTCAAACTAGCCCACTTGCAGCTGCCCATGCACTTCAAAAGCAATTAAACCAAGCTATTTAATTTTCGAGCGCCATCATGCCTTTATCTTCTTTTACTACCCAGCGCAAATGATTGGAATATTTTTGCATAAAAACGAAGTCTTGTCCGCAGGGTGGAAAATTGTTCTTTCCTCCTAACTGAGAATATAAAGTAAATCCTTTTTCAATTTGGCAGTCTAGATTTTCATCTAATAAACCCTTTAAGTGATTTAGCTGGGCTTCAGAACCCTCGGTAATAATAAATAAGCATAAACCCTCTAGTTGGAGACTGTAAATAGGCAAGTCACTATTTACAAGGGCATCGAATATATGTTTGATAGTAACAGTATCCATAAATTGGGCTCCCTTGTAGCTGATAGAAAGCATTACCTGCCCCTGGCGATAGAGCAGTATTTCTTGCTGCAAGCTAGAAGATTTCTGGATGATAGTTCCTGGTGCTTGAGGAGTAAGGAAACTTCTCACTTGTAAGGGGATAGACAACTGAGCAAGGGGAGCAATAGTTTTGGGATGAATTACCTTAGCCCCCCAAAAAGTCATTTGGGCTGCTTCCTCATAACTTAGCTCATTTAATAAAAAAGCACCACCATAGCGAGCGGGATCGCAATTCATAATACCTGGCACATCTTTCCATAAAATTACCTCCTGCGCTTTTAATAAACTGGCTAAAATAGCAGCGGTATAATCTGAACCTTCTCTACCCAGAGTAGTAGTTTGATTATCTAAAGTGCTGCCCAAAAATCCCTGGGTTAGGATAAGAGAGTATTGCGCACATAGGGGAAAGAAATTTTTTTGTATCCGTAGGGCAGTTTCATGGAACAAAATTCGAGCTTCGCGATAATTATCATCTGTCTTTAGGTAATTTCGAATATCTACCCATTGCGCATCAATACCTATTTGCTTGAGATAAGCAGCAACAATTTTACTTGAAAGTAATTCCCCTATTGCAACCAAACGAGCATATTGCCGCAAAGAATATTCTTGAAGTGCTAAAATACCCTCTGCAGTTTTTCTAGCAAAAGTAATAAGTGCATTAAACTCTTTTACAAGGAATTCTTCTCCTTGCAGAGAAAGTTCCTCTAAAATTTTATAATGTTGAGAATACAGGTTATCTAAAAGAAGCTCTATTTTCTCCTCCTCCCCCTGGGCAGCCATCCTACCAATTTGGTCTAAGAGATTGGTAGTTTTACCAATTGCCGATATCACGATTACTAGTGGTTCACTGCTCCACTGCTGAATAATAGCTGCTACTCGGCGTATTCTTTCTGCATTTTGCAGCGAAGCCCCGCCGAATTTCATTACCCGCATATACTCTAGCTCACCTTTGAACTTTGCTCGATTTCCCTAACTTCCTGAGGAGTTTCTTGTAAAACGGGCGGTTCATAGGGTAAAGATAACCTCAGTACTTTTTGGGTCTTGCCCGTACGGGGTTCAATATAAAATAAAACACCGTGCAATTTTATATTACCCTCTGCTAGCTTATACTTTTGGGGGGTTTGCAATAAGAAACGGTTAATAGCTGTGGTTTTATCCATTCCTATTACTGAATCATGAGGGCCCGTAAAGCCTACATCTGTTATATACCCCATTCCCTGAGGAAAAATTTGCTCATCTCCTGTTTGCACGTGCGTATGAGAACCTGCCATTGCACTAATTCGTCCATCTATATACCACGCCATGGCCATTTTTTCAGCAGTAGCTTCTGCGTGAAAATCTAAGAAGATAAGGTTAGTTTGATTTCTTACCTCCTCCAAAACACGGTCTATAGTATAAAAAGGACAACGAATGGGATTATTGAAAAAAGATTGGCCTCGCAAATTAATAACGGCTACCAAGGTATTAAGTTTCTCATAGGGATATACACCGTAACCATACCCTGGTGCCCCTTTAGGGTAGTTCATGGGACGCAACAGGCGGTTATCTTTTGCCATATATGGGAAAATGAGGTGTTTATCAAAAGAATGATCCCCCCCGGTGATAACATCCACTCCTGAACGATAGAGTTTCTTCACTATTACCTCGTTAATTCCCCTTCCTTCATGCGCATTTTCGCCGTTAGCTACACAGAAATCGATAGTATACTGTTCTCTTAGAATGGGGAGTAAGTACTCCACAGCACTTACTCCCGCGTCTCCAACTATATCACCTATAAATAAAAGCCGAAAAATAGCCATCCTTGCTTTTCCCTACCTAATCGTCATTATCATTATCGTTCCAATCATCGTCATAATCGTCATCGTCTCTATTGTTGTATCTTTCAAAATCATAATTAGGCAATAGCTCCACTTTCACATAATCAATTGTTTCCGATAGGCAGCGCAGAAACTTATTAAAGTCTTCTTTATACAGAAACAACTTTTGCTTCTGAAAGCCACTGCCATCCAAGCGCCTTTTCCTTTCGGTAATTGTGATGTAATAATCATTACCTTTAGTAGCCCGCACATCAAAAATGTAAGTCCTTTTGCCGGCTCTAATTTTTTGAGAGTAAATTTCTCTTTGTTCTTCCATAATCCCCACTTAAATTGACCTAAGTTACTCTTAGGTTTTTGCTCTCGAATAAAAAATTAACTATTCAAACTAGGAGCCAAAATTACTAAAATTTTATTATCTTACAATTTATAAATTATTTTTTCTTCTTTTTTTGGAAGAATAAAAAATATTTGTCTACAAGCTCTTTATTTAAGAATATTCCTTATATTTGAGGCCATTGTATTTTAGGTTATTAACTAATAGCAAAAATAAATGGGAAAAGGAGACAGAAGAAGTAGAAGAGGTAAAATATGGCGCGGTACCTTTGGAAAAAGTAGACTGCGCCCTAAAGCCCTGAGAAAAAAAAGAAGAGAAGCAGCAGCTACCTCTAATGCATCAACTTTAAGCAACTAGAGAAAAAGCAAGTAAGCTTCCTTTTCCTTTAATGTTATTAACCTTTAGCCTTATTAATTAATTTAGTCCTCTCTTGCCCAAGGCCTTCTATCGGGATCAGCCATCCGTGCTATGCGAGGCTGAAAGGTAGCTAATATGTCTACTAGTTCTGACTGCAAATGCATAACATGGCCAATATCTTTGTAGACCATTGGAGCCTCATCTAAGTCTCCACCAATTAATTTCACCTTATTCTCTGCAAGAAAATTTCGTAGGTAGTGATTATCCAGCTGCAAAAATGCTTGGCGGCGAGACATTTTTCTTCCCGCTCCATGAGCAGCAGAATTAAGTCCTTTAGGATTTCCTCTGCCACGAACCAAAAAACCAGGCTGCGTCAAGGAGCCCGGTATAATTCCTATTTCCCCCTCTTTGGCAGGAGTAGCTCCCTTTCGATGAATAATTACAGTTCTTCCATCTGGCAACTTTTCTTTCCAGGCAAAGTTATGATGATTTTCGTACCTTTTAAGTACGGGTATGCCCAGAGCCTTGGTAATTTTTCGATGAATTTGATGGTGATTGGCGGAAGCATAATGACCTGCTAAATTCATAGCTAACCAGTACTCTTGACCTTCAGCACTATCTAGCTCTAGCCATGCTAGATGTTTCGCAGCACCCGGTAGTTTTACTTTCTGCATAGCTAATTTACTATAATAATTTGCAATACTTGCCCCAAACCCTCTTGATCCTGAATGCGAAAGTAGCGCTAGATATTTTCCTTTTTCTAAGCCTAATTCGGGTACTTCCTGGTGTACTTTCAAAATTCCCCATTCTACAAAATGATTACCCGTGCCTGAAGTTCCTAGTTGCTTCATAGCTTTAGGCTTGAGTTCTCTGATAATTGGGGTAGCATTCCATTCAGGACGGTCAAAAATATCATCTGGCAAAGGATTGGGGTTAGTTGCATTAATTCCAAAGTAAGTATTTTCAAAAATTATTTTTTCCAACCGAGCATGCTCTTTATCTAGAAATTCAGCAGGCCTATCAAAAACCGATAAGCACATTCGACAAGCAATATCCACCCCTACCGCATAAGGTATTACCGTATTTTTATCCGTTGCTAATACTCCCCCAATAGGTAACCCATAACCTACATGGGCATCAGGCATAAGGGCTCCCGTAATAGCAATAGGAAGACGCATTGCATTTTCCATTTGCTCGATAGCAGCAGGATCAATGTCCTCTGCACCAAAAATCGAATAAGGAAGAGCTTTTTCCTGAAGTTTAGGCGGCTCTATTATTAAATTTGATTCTGCTTTACTACTCAAAGTAGGCTCTCGCATAAGTTTAGCAAGCTCCTGAAAATAAATACCTTCGTAGGTTTCAGGGCTAGCAATTACCCAATGCAATTCCTGTAAAATTTCGTTTTTAGTCAATCGTTTTTTTTCTAATAATTGATTGCTTAATTCTACTGCTTTCTTTTGTAAAACAGCATCCTTAATAAAACCTAAGTCTTTAGCACGAATCATTCGCCCCATAGTAAAATTTTTTCAATGACTTCAAAAAATATTGTTTAAGGGTATCAGTTATCAGTTATAAGAAAAACGTTTCGAAATTAGTAGATTTGCTAAAAATTCTAACAACTATCAATGAGTTGGTATCATTTATTTTTGCTTAGTAAGCATTTTTATTTATCTAGATGAAGCTAACATTTTTTACCCTAAAATATAGAGCTGGCTTCTTTAAGAAGCTATACTAAAAAAGTTAAACACGCTATGCAAGAGACCTCAGGTCCACTTAACTTGTTCACTTTGCTTCCTATTTTATGGCCATGGCGAAAACATATTATCGTAGTAACTTTTATCGCTACGCTTTTAGGAATACTTATCAGCAGTCCACTCGTTATTCGACCTAAATACCGTTCAGAGTTGATTTTATATCCCCCCAACACCAATTCTGCACGACAAATTATAGAAAAAGATGTCGAATTCGGCTCTGAAACAGATGCAGATGAGTATATACAACTCCTCCAGTCCGTTGCATTACGCGATTCTCTTGCCAAGCGCTTTAACCTTTTGCAACATTATGATATTGATACTACGGAAGAATACTTTCGCGAAGATTTTATTTACGAATACAATCAAAATATCAGCTTCGAGGTGACGCGGTACAACTCAGTAAAAATTTCCGTGCTTGATACCGACCCCTTTTTAGCAGCCCAAATTGCCAATGCTATTCCACAGATAGCCGATAACATGAAATCTGCCATTCTATGGCGCAATTATCATTTTGCTTATGAAAGTATAGCAGCAGAGTATAGAGCAAAATTGCAAAAAGTAGAAGCTCTATTTGATAGCCTAAACCAAAAAAGAGCGCTAAACTTTTCTAAAGAAGTAGAAATAAAAAGAACTAAATATTACGAAAAAAAAAATAAAGTAGATAGTCTGACTCGAGAAATTAATAAAATTCGCGCTGAACTAAATGTGCACGACTTGAGTGAGCAGATTAATATACTAAATGTTCAACTAGTAAAAGCCCAATCAGAAATGATTCAAGATTCGGGCAAGCTAGAAATTCTAAAAACTAAATATTCTGTGGAAGATACTATTGTAAAAAACGCAGAAGCTAAATTTTTTGGTTCAAAGCTCAACTATCTAGCAATAAAGCAAAGACTACTCAAAAATAACCAAATTAATACTCTCTATGCGCAGCTTATAGAAAAATTAAAAATTGAAAAAAAATTATTGGAGGAATTAGAACTTGATTACCTGAAAGTCCTTAATTCTTACGAAGTCACCATTCCTACTTTAAGCTTCGAAAGCTTGAAATTAACTTATGAAGCCCAGTTAGAAGAACTTAATAAACTACGTTCTCGCTACGAAATGGCTTACAATAACCTCTATCAAATGCGGCCTAAGTCTTTCATCATTAGCCCTGCTGAAGTTTCAAAAAAGAAAGTTTATCCTATTCGATGGCTTATTACATTGCTAAGTGGATTTGGAGGCTTTTCCTTAGCTATCTTGTGGATTATAGCTTACCACCAAATAAAACGCATTCCAATCAATTAATTAAAACTAGGAAGTTTGCGATCTTCAATGAAAAAAATTCCAACTACTCCCAGTGTATTTACCTTCTATCTTTCTGTTCTAGGACTTTTGGGAACACAGTTTACTTTTTTCATTGAAAAAAAACTGCATAATCCATTTTTTCTTTTGGCATTACCGATACTTCTTTTATTGAGCCTATGCTTATTTTTTAGATACCACCTACTCTTCTATATTCTTATCTTTTGTATTCCTCTTTCTATTGCCTGGGAGTTTCCCAATCTTAAACTTTCAGTTCTTCTTCCTTCAGAACCTCTAATTGGATTGACCACCGTCCTATTTTTATTCCAATTCTTTTTTTGGGGTAATGCCTTACGCTCCCGTTTTCTACTAGAACCACTAAGTAGGATAGTACTTATTTATCTATTTAGCATATCTATTAGTACTATTTTTTCTCCTATGCCCGTTGTTTCTATTAAGGCGCTTATAGTACGTTTTTGCTACGTAATTAGCTTTTTTATAGTAACACAACAATTAGGAAAACAATTTGAAAATTGGCGTATTTTTTATTCCGCTTATACACTTAGCTTCTTAGTGGTTATTGCTTGGGTTTGGCTCCAACATGCTTCATATGGTTTTAGTAAAGATACTTCCGGGCTTGTAACCCGTCCTTTTTATGCCGATCATACTATTTATTCTACCTGTGCCTCCGTACTTTTGCCCTTTTGGGTAGCTTTTTTTCTGCAAAAAAAAAGCCAGTGGTTTTATCGATTGGTCTATGCTATTATCGTTCTTGTTTTACTTTTAGCCATATTCTTAGCTGCAAGTAGAGCTGCATGGCTAAGTCTGGGAATAACCATTATTTTCTTTACTTACCTATTATTTAAATTACCGTTCCGGTACATTTTATACATAAGTGGAATAGCTGCAGTGGCATTAGGGTTGTTTAAAGATAACATCGCAGAAAAACTCAAGAGTAATCGCATCGACTCCAATGCTAAAAAATCGGGTGCCATAGAACAAATTCAGTCTATTAGTAATATTCGTTCAGATTGGTCTAATTTAGAAAGAATTAACCGTTGGAGTTGCGCTTTTCGAATGTTTCTAGAAAGGCCTATTACAGGCTTTGGAATTGGAACATACCAATTTACATATGTTTCCTTCCAAAGGGAAAAAGAAATGACTCCCATTAGTGTACGCAACCCTTATTCTAGTCATATTATTAATGGGGGTAATGCGCACTCTGAATTTTTTAACCTTTTGTCTGAAGCCGGATTTTTAGGGGGCCTCAGTTGGCTTTTGTTATTTATCATTAGTATGAAGCAAGGCTTTGAACTTTGCTACCAAACTGCTATTCCTACACAAGAAAAAGGGTTAATTTACGCGTCTGTGTGCGGGCTCTTCATCTATTTCTGCAATGGCACCTTTAATAGTTTTTTGGATACAGATAAGGCTGCCTTTCTTTTTTGGAGTAACCTTGCCCTCATTGCTAGTTTTTGGCAAAGATATATAAAGTCCTCATATAATGAACAAAAAAATTTTTTTTCTTATTGGCTTCATGGGCTCGGGCAAAACAACACTAGGTAAGCAAATTGCTCAAAAATTAAGTTTCCATTTTATAGACCTTGATAATTTCATTGAGGTTCAAGAAAATCAAACCATTCATCAATTATTTATACAACTGGGCCATGAACTTTTTCGACAAAAAGAACAAGAAGCCCTCATTAAAGTAATTACTTCAGCTCCAACTCCTCTAATATTAGCTTGTGGTGGTGGTACTCCTTGCTACCTCAATAATCTGTCTATTATGCAACAAAGTGGATACCTCATCTACCTTAAGGCTGAACCCCAAACACTAGCAAATAGAATTAGGCTACAACAAAAGCAGCGTCCTTTATTGAGCAACGTTACTCAAAGCCAGTTGCTCAATTATATAAGCCAGATGCTACAAAGTAGGGAGCCATACTACTGGCAAGCAGATTTCGTATTCACTATCGAAAAAGATGACCCACTAGTACTGACAGAATTTATCCAAATATGTAGTAGAAATTAGCTTTTTGCCAAGGTCTATTCACCACCTGCCCAGAATTCTAATAACAAAGCAATCCGTTCAAAAGTAGAGGCTTTGCTAAATTTTTGCGCATGCGCATAAAGTTCGTATAGGGAGTAGGCAACTCTTGATATAGCCATTACATTATTCAAAGTCTCAAATTCTAATAAGTCTACATGAATATTATTCCTATTAAGAAAACTTTTCACCTGGTCGGGCGTAAGAAACAAACCTCGATTAAAAACATCTATATAAAAGTGATTATATTCGGTATAGTATCGCAGAGCATAAAAACCCATGAAATTAACAAGCTTGAGATCTATTTCTAATTCTTGGCAAATACTCAAGTATAATAAGCAGAGGCTTAAAGAATTACCTTTTTTATTATCAATCACCCGATTAAAGAAAAGTAAATCTGGGCTATCAAGCTCATCATAATTACCCTTATAATTATCGAAAGTAAAAAGCTGACGATTAATTTCTCTTAACTTCCAATCCAAGGTCATTTGGGGAGAAAACTGAAGCCATATTTTATTATACAAACGATTCATTTCATTTTTATACACTGTATAATTTAAAGTAGGATATTGAAAGCGTGTTAATAATAGCCAGCCTTCTATAAGACTAGGAGAAGGTAGTTGGCTCCATTCTTGTAATTCCTTACTAAAGTGATCAAATTGAATTCTTTGGATTATATCCTCTATACGCTCCTGGGCAACTCTGCTACCTAGCCTTTCCCACGCACTTTCTAGCAGTTCTATTCCTCCTAAACCTAAATTATAGAGCTCCTTATCTACAGCCTCTACTACAGCTTCGTCTGAATCATCTAGTAATTGCAGTAGCGCCTCAAATCTTTTTGCATCCATTTTTTTAGCAATATAAACACACCTAATCAATAATAATTCATACTACCTACGCAAGTTTCTTGTTTTATTAGACTTCCTCCTATCCAATAAGCCATAATAAGCCATGCAAAAACTAATTACGAATCTACACTTTTTAAGCAATAATTACCATAGTACATACAGATTTATGCTTAGTTATGTTAAAGATTTAGTAATCAATTCTGTGTAGTATCGTTAGCAATTCAAAACAAAAAAACTTTTTTTATTAAGATAATTATACTATTTTGACCATTACTTTATGCAATTTATATAAGCAATCCCACAATAAAAATGTAATAACCACATGAATAAAAAAAAAGCCCGAGCTCATAAAAAAGAGCTGCTAGTACTAGCTATACTCCTACTAGTAGGAATACATCAGGGTAAAGCTCAAAGCCCTTTTTGGCACTCCCTTCGCTCTCTAGGGGGAGGCGATGTTTATGATTTGCTTCCTATTAACAACCAAGTTTGGGCCGCCACCAATAGGGGGGTATACATAACTTCCATATACTACCCTGAGTGGGTACAACAAACCGACAACCCCCTGATGCAACAATATACATATCAATTAATTGCTAGCAGCAAGGGTACCGTTTTTGCTAATACTCAAAACGGTATATTTCGCTACCAAGCAGGAACTTGGAGTAATATTACAAAAAATCTTCCTACCCACATAGCAAAAAGCTTAGGATACTTAGAAGGCGTGGGTCTTTTGGTACTTACTTCTAATTTCGGAATTTTTCGCTTTTCTGAAAATATTTCGCAATGGGAACCCATTATAATAGGTGAAGATTTAGGAGCTGAACCAACTTTGTTTTCCCACCTTTACTGCGATTCTCTAGGACGCATTATTGTAGTAGAGCAAAATCGACTCTATATTTCAGAAGATAGTGCAAAAACGTGGAAAAAAAATGTTCTGCGGCTAGATGAAAATGGAGCTCCTCCTATTATCTATTGCGTGGCAAGTAGAAAAGCGGGATACCTCCTGCTAGGTACTTCCACAGGAATTTGGGAAGCCACAGAACCAACGCTTACCAATTGGCAAAAATTGGGGAAACTCCAACTAGCAATAGGCGAAACTCTAACACGAATTGGCTATCTACCCCAAGCAAAAATTTACTATGCTGCTAGCAGTTATGGGCAAATCTTTCAACTAAGTGCACCCTACGAAAACCTCGAGTGGCAGCCCTGGTTAAATACTCCTTTTGCCAATGCTATCACCTGTGCTATATTACCCTCTAACAATCAAATTTGGTTTGGAACCGAAAGTAACGGGGTTTGGGCATGGGATTTTAACAATGGCTACTGGCGTGCCTATTCCAATGGCTTAACTAATGCTTCTATCACAGCAATATGTGCTACTTCTAATGCCTACTTTGCCAAACTTAGTGGAGCGGGTTTATGGACATCTCGGGATAAAGGTATTACTTGGCAAGCCTCCTCCTTACCAAATGAGCAAGTTCAGTGTTTTTTAACTCATCAAGATACCATTTGGGTAGGAGTTTTAGGAAATGGAGGGGTTTGGAGAAGTTTTGATGGGGGACGTAGCTGGCAAAAATCCCAGCAGTGGGCTGAAATAGGAGTTCGGCAGCTATTACGTGCTCCTAACGGCGAAATTTACGCCCTCACTTTTGTTTCTGGAATTTGGTATTCCAGGGATAAAGGCGTTACTTGGCAACCACTACCGAACCAAGAAATCCAACAAAAAAACTTACTCTGTTTTGCTATTACTTCCAAAGGAGAAATTATTGCAGGATGCCAAAATAGTGGCGTATACCAATACCAGCCTTTATATAATCGATGGCGAGCTCTAGGAAATATATCCATGAGTGTTCAAGCAATCCTAAGTACCCAAACTAATCAACTCTTGGCGGCAACCTCTGGAGGAATTTATTTATATGCCCCTGATAAAGACGAATGGGTACATCTTTTTTCTCCCCCCGGCTTGCCTACCGCACTACTACAAACTTCTAGAGATTCCATTTGGATAGCAACTATTGGAGGGGGAGTATGGGTAGGCAATATGCAACACTGGTACCCTGTTAACGAAGGCTTAAGTAGCCTTAAAGTCAGCAGCCTTTGCCTTACCCCGCAAAACGAAATCCTAGCCGGAACTTTAGAGGCAGGACTTTATCGAAGCCAAGCTATAAAAATTACCAACGTTACTTCTAATTATGCTCACTCTACTAATCTAAAAATATACCCTAATCCTGCCTCTGATTTTATACAAATAAATTCCCCCCTTCCACTTCCTGAAAAGTGCCTAATAGAACTATTTTCAACGGACGGCACTTTAAAATATCATACTTACTTTTCCTTATTATCTTCCCAAGATAATTTTACCATCACGCTAACTTTACCCTATCATCTTCAGACAGGTATTTATCATTTGCGGATTAGAAGTATGAATTCCACATATTCTTCTGCCTCCTCAACAATTTTATTTTTGCAAAAATAACCTAATTCAATTTTTACACCCAGTATGAATCTAGAGAACATGTAACCTAACACCCGTTGTAACTTAAAATTTATTTATAATCGATTAATTATTTTTTCTATTACTATTTTTAGGACTTACCAGCTCCTACTACAAATTCACACCCTGTTGCTGCTCTGTCCTTAAAAGTACTATTTTATTTTTATAGAAACATTTCTTATTTCTATCTTAAAAGCAAAAAATAATATCTAAATTCAACTTTATATTAGTTTGTATTTTTGTATTTTATCCTTCTAGCTTCACCCTAGCCATCTAAAGTTAATAATTAAATAAAAAGCTAAAGATAGCTCCTTAGTAAGAGCCCACCCTAATTTAATCCTAAATTGAAGCTAAGGGACTTAATATTACCGCAATAATTTATTCATTTTAAGAAAGAGCCAATTATTACCCTTTAAGTAACCGGCGTACCCTTCGCTACAAAATTAATTATTTTGTTTTCGCATTAAATAAACTTTTGGCTTAACACTTTTTTCTGGCTTCTTGCATTAAAAAATTTAAATCCGTTTTCAGGCTTCTTGCTTTTTTGTGCATAAGTTATGTTTTATGTTTTATGAGATTACATCAGAAATAAATTTATGAGATTACATCAGAAATAAAATGGAGCCCTTTTAAGGGCTCCATGATTTCAACTGTTTTAACAACGTTTTACATTATTTTATTCAAGAATGAGCTTCACATTTTGAGTTGTATTATTTAAGCTAACACTTAGACTATAGAAGCCTTTAGCAAGGTGACTTAAATTCATTAAAAACTCGTTTTCACCCTCTTTAGCTTGATACGTTTGCGTATAAACGACCTTTCCTTGCACGTCTCTAATTTGAATAGAGAGGGATTCACTTTGACTTACATTTAGTTTTAACGTCACCAGGCCATGACTAGGATTAGGGTATATGGCTATGTCTCGCCAACCATTGAGGGTAGAAACACTACCTTTAGCTGGAGTAGTAATAAAGTGATAAGGTACAGAGGCCTGTGAACGATTACCAGATTGAATAGCACATACACTGCAATTGGCTCGGACTTGAACGGTATACTCCGTTCCAGGCTGCAGATTTTGCAGTTGCAAGGTAGTCGCAGGAACAGGCACTAGTTGACTTTGCCAAGTTTCAGCACCTCTTTCACGGTATTCCACTATATAGCAAAGTGCCTGCTGTACGGCATCCCAAGTAACTGTTGCCGCATTTGTAGTTACCCGATGAACTACTAAGTTACCCGGTATAGGACAAATATCCGTGCAATTTCGAACTACTACAGGTACTGCAACCATAGGCGAAGCACATCCCCCTACATAAGCCGTTACACTATAAACCCCACTCTGGGCAGTCCCTGCATTAGATATCACGGGATTTTGCTGGTTAGAGGAAAAACCTCCTGGACCTGTCCAAACATAAGTAGCCCCTAATATTGGAGAAGCAAACAATTCTATCTTTCCTCCCGTGCAGACAGTGCCGTTAGAGCTTGCAGATAGACCACTTGGAGTAGGTATTACTACCACCTCCGTAGTAACAGGATTGCTATTGCATGCTCCTAACTTAACACTTACCTCATAAACACCAGCCTGCGCAGAACCACTTATTAGCCTTGAGGGTGCTTGTTCATTTGAACTAAAACCATCTGGTCCTTTCCAGAGGTACTGAGCTCCAGGTATAGGTGTAGCAAATAATGATAAAGTTTGTCCCTCGCAAACGGGACTGCTACTCCCAGCTGTAAAGGCAGGGGGTGCTGGCCAAACTACTACATTAACAGCATTTACCTGTGAACTGCATTTGCCTATCCAAGCTACTACACTATAGCTACCAGCATCACGCACAGTAACGTTAACTATCTGAGGATTTTGCTCATTACTACTAAAGCCATTAGGACCTCGCCAACTATATTGTGCATTTGCAACTGTGCTGGCAGTTAAAGTAAGAGTTTGTCCTTCGCAAACGGGACCATTTGAGCCTGCTGTAATAGAAGTCGGGCTCGGATTAATAGTAACAACAGTGGTTGATACAGCTGAGCTACATCCTCCTAGCACAGCAATAACCGAATACACACCACTTTGAGAAGTAGTAGCATTGTAAATTACGGGGTTTTGCTCGTTACTAAAGTATCCTGCTGGCCCGTACCACGCATAGCTAGCCCCCGGAACCATGCTGCTAGAAAGCTGTAGCATATTGCCCGCACACACGGGCCCGCTGTTGCTAGCAGTTATAGCACCCGGAGACGGATACACACTTACCGTAACAGTACGCACCTGAGAGGTACAACCATTTATTACAGCTATTACATTATACCTACCCGCCTGGGCGGAAGTTACGTTATTCAATACAGGGCTTAACTGAGTACTAGAAAATCCTCCGGGCCCTGTCCATAAGTAAGTAGCGCCCGGAATAAGGGTAGTAGACAGCTGCAAAGTTGAACCCGCACAAACTGGTGAATTACTAGAAGCTTGACTAAGTACCGGAATTGACTGTACTAGCACCTGAACTAATGCTGGTTGTGAAGTACAGCCACTTGCTACTACTACTACACTATAAGTACCACTGTGCAAACTTGTAGCATTAGAAATAACAGGGTTCTGAATCGTGGAGCTAAATCCTTGTGGTCCACTCCAAATATAACGAGCTCCACTTTCTCCATTAGCATTTAGCCTAAGTTCACCCCCTTCGCAAACTAAAAGATTTGCTTGTACCTCAGGCCTTGCTGGAGATCTTCGTAAATTAACCATAGCAGTTTGAGCTCCCGAAGTACAGCCCTGAGAAATCGCTACGACTCTATATTCTCCTGCGTTATTACTCCCTATATTAGGTATACTGATTTGACTTGTTGTTGCAGAAAAACCATTAGGTCCTACCCACCAATAAGAAGCACCCGGTATTTCTACGGCTGCCAATTGAAGCGAAGTACCCTCACAAATAGTTGTATTACCTAAAATACCACCCATCACCGGACGTGGACGAACCTCTATACTAACGGTTCTTGCTTCTGAAGTACAATTTCCTGCAATAGCAACAACACTATAGTTACCTAGGGCGCTAGTTGTAATACCATTAAGTTGAACCACCCTATTTGTAGAAACAAAACCTGCAGGACCTTGCCAATAATAATTTACCCCGCTTGGCGAAGTAATACTTAAGATTGCAGTGTCTCCTGTACAGTAGAATGGACGATTTGCAGTAGCAACCACATTAGTAGGCCTTTGTATTACTGCTAGCTCGGTTACAGCTGCAGATGAAGTACAATTACCTACTACCGCTACTACTTCGTACCTACCTGCCTTCAAATTCATTCCACTTAAAAGGATTTCTCGACCCTGTGCACTAAAGCCCGACGGCCCATTCCATAGGTAATTAGCTCCCGCTTGAGCATTCACAGCTAGAGTAGCCACTCCATCATTGCAAACAGGACCAGAGTTGGTAACTACAGGAGTTTGTGGCGCCGGAGCTACTAGCACTGATACTGTAGTTTGGGTAGTACATCCTCCTAGTATTGTATTCAAGGAGTATACACCACTATGTTGAGTATTTGCATTATTAATTCTTACTTCTCTTTGGTCCCATACAAAGTTGTTAGGGCCTATCCAACGATAAGATGCGCCTGCTACAGAGGTGGCATTTAGTACTATGCTTTGCCCTGCACACAACGGAGAGTTACTTGAAATTTCCACCATTGCCGCAGGTCTCACTTGAACTGTTGTTCTAGCTGTATTGGAACTACAATTGCCTAAGCGAACAGTAAGATTATAAGTGCCTGCATGTAAAGTGGTAACATTATCTATTCTAGGATTCTGCAAAGTGCTTATAAAGCCTTGGGGGCCAGTCCATTCATATGATGCACCTTCCACTGGAGAAGCAGTTAATTGTAAAGCTTGCCCTGCACATAGCGGACCATTATTACCTACAGTAGGCGTTTGGGGAACGGGTAAAATTCTCACTTCAGCCAGAGCTGGGGCGGAAGTACACCCGTTCATAATAGTACGAACCGTATAATTTCCTGCGTCCCCAATACCTACATTAATACGAACAGGATTTTGGAGCGCACTTGCATAACCACTAGGCCCTGACCATTGATAAGAAGCTCCCGGTACCATGCTCGCATTTAACTGCAGATTACCTCCTACGCAAACCGGGGAGTTAGTTGATACATTAGGAGCCGGTGGAGTAGAACGAACAATTACATTAACAGAAGAAACTTCCGAAGAGCAAGCGCCTATGATAGCTCGAACACTATATTGCCCACCATTCTCAAGCTGCACATTTGAAATAACAGGATTTTGCTCGTTGGCAAAGAAACCTGCCGGACCTTCCCAGAAATATTGAGCACCCGGAATATTAGTTGCGAAAAGTTGTAGCGTACGACCTGTACAGATAGGACCATTACTAGAAGCTATCACTGATTGAGGACGTGGAAGTACTAATACACTTATTGGAAACGTACTTGCCTGACATGTGCCTACTGCTATGGTAAGCTCATATACCCCACTATGAGCCGTAGTCACATTAGCGATAGTAGGCATTTGTTCCGTTGAAGTAAAGTTACTAGGACCACTCCAACGATAAGTTGCGCCTACAATTAGCTCAGCTGTAAGGCGTAAAGTCTGCCCTGCGCAAACAGGTGAGTTACTCAGTAAATTAGGCATAGGAGGTATTCCTTGTACTATAACATCAGCAACTCCCTCATTAGAGCGACAGCTGCCTCGACGTGCAACTACTGAATAAATTCCTCCGTCCAAGGGAGAATTTGCAACCCGAGAAATGCTTTTACCCGTTGCGCTAAAGCCACCAGGTCCTTGCCACTCAAATACAACATTATTGGTATAATCACCCTCGGCTGTAAGTATAATTGTTTGCCCTGCACATAAGGGAGAATTATGTACGATAGAAGGCGTAGCGGGAATATCAATTAATTCAACTCTGAAAATAGCTTCAGAAGAGTAGCAGTCTCCCACCCTAGACTTAACCTTATAAATTCCCCCCTGATCAACACTAGTAATCAATCGACTAATAGATACTCCCTCTGCCACAAAGCCATTGGGTCCAGTCCATTCGTAAGAGACTAAATTTTCTGGATTAGAAATAGTAAGCACTAAATTTTGACCTACACAAAGGGATGAGGTTCCATTAATGGAAGGAGTAGCGGGCAATGCACGAATCACAACGGGTATGCTTACGGGTAGGGAAGTACAGCCCCCTACTATAGCTACTACACTATAATTACCCGCATGAAGGGAGGTAACGGAGGGGATACGTAATATACTACCACCTGTAGTTACGTCTAAGCCGTTGGGTCCAATCCATCGATAAGTAGCTCCCAAGGGCCCGATTGCAGTGAGGTGTAAGGGTTCACCCCAACACCTTGGACTATCACTTGCCACTAAGGGCGGTTCAGGCTTAGATTTAACTTCTACTACTGTAGTAGCAGGCGTAGAAGTACATCCCTCTAAAATATATACTACACTATACGTTCCTGCTGAAGCAGGAGAAAGAGCCGGTACAACCACTGTGTTTCCTACACTTGCCATTCCATTGGGTCCTCGCCAATACAAAGTTCCTCCTACTCCACCACTCGCACTCAATTCTACAACTTCACCTACACAACGGGGTCCATTATTTCTTGCAATTGGGGTTGGAGGAATAGACTTTACTCGAACCGGCACAGTAGCCTCTGCAGAGGTACAACCGCCTACAATTGCAACTACACTATAAATTCCAGAAGTGACAATACTGATATTTGGACGTATCACAAAAGAACCAGTTTCCCTAAATCCTTCGGGTCCCTTCCATAAGAAAGCAGCATTTTCTTGTCCATCTGCGCTAAGCTTTAGAGTCTCTCCCTCACAAAGAGGAGCATTAGTTGCGGGTAAAGGAGACTGCGGAACTGGTTTTACTATTATCGTTGTACTTGCAGGCAGGCCTTTGCAACCCTGTAGCGCAGGAATTACAGTATAAACCCCTTCCATTGCCATTGTTAAACTATCAATTTGTACAACACTGCCGGTTGCACTAAATCCATTGGGTCCACTCCAGCTGAATACTACTCCTTGCTGAGGATTACGTACTCTTAGTACTGCAGTAGCACCTTCACATAAATTAGGAACTTCGACCAAACTTGGAATAGAAGGTCTACCTCTCACACTTATTGCTGCAGAAGCTGGCAAAGAAGTACAGCCATTCACGACCGCTCGTACCCTGTAAATACCACTATCTGCTAAAGTCAATGAAGAACGTCTTACTGTTGCGGTAGTGCTTCCCCCATTCCACCCATTAGGTCCTTCCCATAACCACGTTGTATTTGCTCCCCCAACAGCTGTTAGCTCTAAAGTTTCTCCTTCGCATAAGGGGGAGTTATGCCGCAATATGGGAACGCTAGGAATAGGATTTATTTCTAGCCGTGTGGTAGCCACTCCTTCCGCTTTGCACCCTTCGGGTGAAATATATGTTAAACTATAAATTCCTGCAGCGCTCGGAAGGCCCGCCAAACTAACTACCCTTCCTGTAGCACTGTAACCATTGGGTCCTGTCCAAATATAAGTGCCTGCGGGTTCCTCTACGATGCTGCCAAATAGCTGTGCAGTTTGCCCCCTACACACTGGCCCGTTATTAGTGGCTCTGGGAAGTTCAGGCAAAGGTAGCACATTCACGTCCACCCTACCAACCCCTGTAGTACATCCATCTAGCAAAGCCCGAACATAATATTCACCCTCCTGCAGTTGTGTTACATTACTAACCGTTATTTGGGCAGAGGGACCTATTCTTCTAAAGAAGGAAGGACCTACCCACTCAAATTCAGTATTCAATGGAAAGTCAGCAATGTTAAGTAAGGATAAGTTAAAACTTTCTCCTACACATAAATTACGACCTTCTCGCCCCGGAATACTAACACGAGGAATTGGAGTGGGCAATGAAACTTTTAAGCTAACACGTATAGTAACTACCTCAGAACTACAATTCCCGATGGTAGCATACACAGAATAAACCCCTGCCTTTTCTGGTGTATCTATAATTCGTGCTACTATTGGTCCTGTTGCTGTATAATTAGCAGGTCCACTCCAGTAGTATTGAGCCCCTGGCGTGCCTGTCGCAGTCAAGGAAACAAGCTCCCCCGGACACTTAGGTCCATCTTGCATTACTGTGGGAGGAATAGGCTGTGGATTAATCGTAGCGGTTACTGGTACCCTAGCGCTCGGACACGATCCTCGAACACTCTCAATATAAAATACAGTAGTGGTTTGTAAACTACCAACAGAATAGAGATATGGCGGTAAATTAATATTTGCAATTGCTGCCCCCCCTTGTGGCTGAGTAAATACTTGAATGCGATCTCCAGCAGGCTCGGTCATAGCTATAGTAATAGTCAAAGGTCCTACACCACAGCGCGAGGCCGAAAGGGCAATGGGAGCTCCGGGCTGTAAGTCTACACGAACTACCGCCGGAACGCGCTCACTAGTGCAATTAGAAGAGGCAATGAAGCGCTCTAAGTAAAAAGTAGTAGTCTGTGTAATACTAGGCGTAGTTAAGGTTACATTTGAACTGGTAGCTCGATCTATAATTCCACCCCCCAATGGAGAGGTATAAAGCCTTATTTCACTACCCCATTCTAATCCTTGACTCATAGTAAAAGTAGCTATTCCTGCACCGCACCTCGTGATAGCGGGCGCTACTGGTGGTTGGGGTTTGGGATGTAGAGTAACGCTAACTGCTTTACGCGGTCCTTCACATCCAGTTATTGCATCATAAGCAGCAACATACAAAACTGCACTGTTAGAAAGGCTTGGTGATTGGAGCATGTATGGCACCGTACTAGACTGGGCTAATACTGTTCCGCCCGCAGGAGAATCATAAAGATGCATGCGTGTACCTCCCGGATTGCCCATAGCTGCCGTAATTATTACGGCTCCTTCTCCACATCGGCTAATGTCTGGTGCATCGGGCATACCTGGTAGTGGATGAACCTTAGCTACCACCTCCCTACGTTCACTACTACATCCTGTTTGAGTATTATAGCTTTCTAAGTAAAAGGTAGTAGTAGTAGCAATTACGGGTGTATTAACCAGATATGGAGAAACTATGCTTAAGCCTACAGGTATTCCTCCTGTAAGTTGTGTAAAAAGCCGTATTTGGTCTCCGGTTGGAACACCCATTTCGGCGCGGAAAGTTACAGATCCTGCGCCACACCGCTCTACAGCTGCTGCATTTGGAATACCCGGAGCAGGATATACGATTATCGTTAAGGGTATACGGCTAGAGCTGCATCCTGTAGCTGTATTTATGGACTGAAGATAATAAGTGGAGGTAGTATGAATAATAGGCGTCTCAAGAATATAAGGAGGAACTGCATCTTGCGAAATGGGATCCCCTCCTGTAACTGAACTGTAGAGCGCAATTAAGTTACCGGGAATAAGGCCCATTTGGGCTGTAATCATAGCGCTTCCCCTACCGCAACGGCTAGGTACTTGATAATCTGGCGGCGTTGGTAGTGGTAAAATAGAAGCAATGGCAGCTGTTTTCTCGCTTTCACACCCAGTTTGTGCGTCATAAACTGCAAAGTAAAAAGTGGATGTGCTACGAAGGTCTGGAATTTCGAAATGGTAAGGGGACTCGCTATCTACCCTTTCAGGTTCTGCAGCTGCTTGGGCTGTATATAACCGAAGCGCCGAACCCTGCGAGCTAGTCATAAATGCAGTAAATCTTACAGATCCATTTCCACACCGTGACACGTCATTCACTAATGGAGAAGAGGGTAAAGGTTTTACCTCAGCTACTACTTCCAAACGAGGACTTGAGCAGCCCGCATTAGTACGACTTTCTACATAAAAAGTAGTAGTAGTTATGATAAACGGGGTAAAGAGTTCTCCGGGGTTAGACGCTGAAGTACTCACTGGCTCGCCTCCTTGGGGAGCTGTAAATAACCTAACAACATTACCCGTTGGACTTATCATCAGAACTGATAGCATTACTCTACCACTTCCACACCTGGGTATTGCCTGCACTATTGGTACACTTGGTTGATTTTCTATAGTTATTCGAATAGGCTTTCGCTCCGAAGAGCAGCCAGTAAGAGTATTATAGCCTTCTAAATAATAAGTTGAAGAAGTATTTACAAATGGCAATTCTACCACGTAAGGTTCTTCAGTAGCAATAGATACCGGCACCCCCTCTTGGGGCAAGGTATAGATACGAATCTGATTACCTCTTGGGTTCCCTTGCAGCACAGAAAAAGATATGGGACCCGCTCCGCATCGAACTTGGTCAGCTGCTAAAGGCAGTCCCGGATTATGGTTTACTATAGCTGTTACCTCCAGACGTTGACTTTCGCAGCGTGTAACGCTGTTGTAGGCTGCTAAGTAGAACTTAGTAGTAGTTTCTATAATAGGCGTTTCTACAATAAAGGGGTTATCACTGGACTCTGATAGGACTGCTATACCTGTAGGAGAAGCATATAAACGTAAAGTATTAGCCACAGGCTGTCCTAATAAAGCCGTAAAGACAACTGTTCCTTTACCACACCGCATAGCACTTGAACTCGAAGGTAAGCCTGGAACAGGATTAATCTTAGCAAAAGCTGGCTGCCGTGCACTTGCACATCCTGTATTCATATCATATGCTTCAACATAAAAAGTAGTATGGGTGCTAATAAACGGCGCACTTAAATTGTAGGGTTCCGAGGCATCTTCTGATATGGGTGCCCCTCCTACTGGTACATTGTATAGCCTAACAGCATTTGCTGCAGGAGCGGTAAGTACGGGAGAATAAGTAACTACCCCCGGTCCGCAACGCCCCGCTTCATTAACTTGCGGAATACCCGGAACAAGATTGACTTTTACAACCACTGGAGAACGTTCTGAACTGCAGCCTGTATTATTCCTACTAGCAATATAAAAAGTAGTAGTGCTACTTATAGTAGGAGTAACTAACTCATAAGGGGGGTTATTATCTGCAGAAATAGCTACTCCTCCAGTAGGAAGAGAAAAAAGTTCAATTTGCCCCCCCTGCGGTGCCCCCATTTGAGCAGTAATAGTAACTTGCCCACTGCCACAGCGTTCAATACCACTAGCACTCGGGCGCCCCGGCAGCGGTAAAACACTAACAAATACAGCCGTCCTTTCACTTACACAACCAGCTCCATTAGAAATAGCTTCAACAAAAAATGTTGTACTTTGGACAACAGAAGGAGTAATAATTTCAAAAGGTGGATTATTATCTAGAGCTATAGCCGAACCGCCGCTAGCAGTAGTATATAGCTGGATTGCACTTCCTGGAACGCTACCCATCGAAGCAGTAATTACCACTTCTCCCTCTCCACAGCGGCTTACATTCGGCGCTATAGGTGGAGAAGGTTTTGCTACCACTGTGGCGACGGCTGCAATTCTTACACTTTCACACCCCGATTGTTCGTCTCTACTTGCAAAATAAAAACTTGTGGTTGTAGTTATAATAGGAGTAGTTACCACATAGGGAGCACTATTAGCCGTAGCTATTGATAAGCCTCCAATAGGGCTGTTATACATATGAATTCTATCACCTGCTGGAGCTCCCATGACTGGCGTAAAAGCTACTGTACCTGCTCCACAACGCGTTACACCTGGCACATTCGGGGCTGCAGGCAAAGGACTAATAACTGCACTAACAGCTAGTAGATCACTTGCACAGCCTGTTTGAGTATTATGAGCCGCTACATAGTAAATGGCACTTGTAGACAATATAGGCGTTGTAAGAACAAAAGGAGCCTGCGATACTTTCTGTAAAGGTTCAATTGTATGAGGGTCCATAAAGAGTCTAATTTCGTCGCCTGGTTGTGCTCCCATTGTTGCAGAAAAGGTAACTATACCTGGTCCACATCTTCTGCCGCCGCTAATTATAGGTTGGGATGGCTTAGGCAGTATCCTAGCCTCTACCACCACTCTCTCACTCTCACAGCCCGTTTCCACGTCGTAGCGGCTAATGAAGTAATTTCTTATTACCGGCTGATTACCCGCTGTTATACTTTGGGTAGTAAGCTCCCATGGATATGTTTCATCATATGAAATTAGATTGTTACCTAAGGGACTATCATATAACCTTACACCGCCTATTGTTCCCCCACTGCCACTTACGTAAAACGTTACTCTCCCTGTGCCACATCGAGATTCTGATTGAACTACTGGCGGTGGCGGAACTGGTTGAATAATAGCCCGTACAGCCACTCGAGGACTTTCACACCCTGTGATTGTATTTTTACTGCTAGCATAGAATAGAGTATTAGTACTTATATCATGAACTTGAAATTCATAGGGAATACTAGAGTCTGTCATTATGGACTGAGCTTCTTGGGGGCTAGTATAAAGTAAAATTTGGTTCCCTGCGGGTGTGCCCTGACTAGCAACAAAAGTTACACTTCCGCTTCCACATCTCTTAGCATCACTTATCTGTGGAGTAGCGGGTATTGGATTAATAGTAACGATTACTGGCGTTCGAGGACTTTCACAACCTGTTACAGCACTAAAACTAGCTAAATAATACGTTCGATTTTGCGTAACAATGGGGGTAGTAAGCTCATATAAAGAAGAGGCATCTACCGCCAATGGTACCTGTGCTTCAGGAGTATCATATAAACGAATTTCCGTACCTGGATTTCCAGACATAGAAGCCGTAAAAGTTACACTTCCACTCCCACATCTGGATAAATCAGAAGCCAGCGGAGCACCCGGAACAGGCTTTATTGTTACAGTAATGGGAGTTCTTGAACTTTCGCAGTTTGAGCCATTTCGCCCTACAGAGATGTAATAAGTTGTATTAGTGCCAGTTTCCGGAGTTCGTAGAATAAAATGGGGCCCAAAATTTTCATCAATAACAGCTCCTCCACTAGGTACACTATACAGTCGAACATACTGCCCCCACAGACCGTTAGGGTTCACAGTAATATCTACTTTCCCTACTCCACATCTACTCGCTACCCCCACTACAGGCGGCGCTGGTACAGCTTCTACTACAGCTACTGCCGGAACGCGCTCACTCTCGCAACCGCTTACCAAATTTTTAGCAGCAACGTAAAAGGTAGTAGTCTGACCAATCATAGGAGTAGTTAATACATACGGAGCTATTGCATCCGAAGTAATACTTGTTACATCAGAGGGTCCAGCATACAAAAGAACAATATCGCCAAGTGTTAGCCCCATCGAGGCAGTAAATGTAACAGCCCCTACTCCACAACGAACTACTTGAGGTACTTGCGGCGGTGAAGGAAGAGGATGCACAATTCCTGCTACAGGAGTGCGTTCGCTTACACAACCAGTTATTGTATTCACACTTTCCAAGTAGTAGATAAGGGTAGTAGTTAAATTAGGCACGCGTAAGTAAAATTCATAGCTAAAATCTTCATCAATAGGCGCCCCGCCTAGAGGAAGTGTATATAGTCGCATTAAATTTCCCAAAGGAGGAGTCATGAACCCCGTAAACTGAATTGGTCCGGCACCACATCTTGCTACATCTTGAGCTTGTGGTGGCCCCGGAATAGGATTAATAATTATAGGAACCGCTTTTCTTTGGCTTTCGCACCCCGTATTATTATTTCTTGAACTTACAAAATAAGTAGTACTTGTTGTAATAGTAGGAATTGTGAGCTGATAGGGAGAAGTATTATCACTTACCAAAAGTACTCCCCCTGTTGGCGCATCGTAAACACGCATTTCGTTACCTAGTGGAAAACCCGGCAGAACAGTAATCATAACGCTTCCTACACCACAACGGGCATTGGCCCCTACCTCTGGCATACCCGGTACTTCGTAAATTTCGGCTAGTACCTTACGCCTAGGACCAGAACAATTAAACTCGTCTTTTGCATTCAAGTAAAAATACTGAGTAGTAGTAATAAAGGGCGTTTCAATTTCAAAGGGAAGAACAGAATCAACAGCATAAGGAATAGTAGCTATTGCGGAAGTGTACAGTTCAATTTTATTACCTCCTATAGCTCCCATAGAAACCGTAAATATTACCTTACCAGGACCGCAGCGTACAACACCTGGTGCACTAGGAGGATCAGGAGGAATAATTACCGTGACTTTCACCGGAACGCGATTGCTAGCACAGCCTGTGCCACTAGCATAACTTTCTAGATAAAACACCGTACTTGCACTAACTACTGGGGTAACTACCGTATAGGGAGGTGTATTATCAGTAGCTATAGGTAAACCACCAGTAGGCAAAGTAAATAATCGAATTTGATCGCCAGGAGGAGTTCCCATTTGTGCAGTAAAAGTAACCACTCCTTCACCACAAACCCTTAAGTTATCGCTCAGTGGAGTAGCAGGCCCAGGCTTAGGGTGCACCACAGCAGATACAGCCGCCCTATTACTTACGCATCCTGTTGCAGTATTAGTCACTTCTACATAAAAAGTAGAGTTGGTAGCAACAATTGGAACGGTTAGCTCATAAGGTTCAGCTTGGGTTACACTGATAGGTACTCCCCCCTGTGAAGTAGAATAAATAGCAACCATATTACCACTAGGAGTGCCCGGCCTTACAGTAAAAATAACTGGCCCTTCCTCACAACGCGATACCGTCTTGCTTGTAGGTAGCCCTGGAATAGGATGAATAATGGCATTTACTGGAACTTTTATACTCTCACAACCCGTGCCCGTATTCTTGTTAGAAACGTAATACGTAGTACTTACGCTAATATCCCCAGTTTTGAGTTCATACGGCGCAACTGCATCCGAGCTTATAATTACTCCTGTATTGGGGTTATAGAGCAACGCCAAATTAGCCCCGTTTCCAATTTGCATGCTAAATGCTATTTCCCCTGCTCCACAGCGGCTAGCATTTGTTACCACGGGAGGTTCAGGAATAGGATTAATTTGCACCCTTACAGGCACCCTCTCGCTTTCGCAAGCAGAGTTACGGGAAGCTAGGTAAAAAGTAGAAGTTTGTAAAACACTACCCAAAACGAAACGAAATGGCTCAGTATCATCCACCAATATCGGGCTTCCTCCCTGTGGCTGATTAAACAAGGCAATATCTCTACCTGCAGGTAACGCCATTCCTGCAGTAAGCTCTACTACACCCGGCCCACAACGAGAAACATCATTAACAAGGGGTGGTGAAGGCCGATCATATACATAAGCTACTACAGGTACTCGATTACTGCTACAGCCTGTTTGCCTATCTACTCCGCTTATGTAGTAGGTAGTATGAGAAAAAATAGGGGGCGTTGTTAGGATAAATGGATAAGAATTATCAGTATCTAGCACCGTTCCTCCTATTTGTTGATCGTGCAGTACAACCGAATCAGCCTGCGGAATACCCACCGGAGTAACAGAGAAACTAATACTACCTACTCCGCAGCGCGTAACATTCGATATTTCCGGCTCCTTGGGTATAGGATTAACTACTAAAACCACAGGAATTCTAGGGCTAACACACAATGTTTGCTCTCTTATACTTTGAATCCAAAAAGTAGTGGTCTGTGTAACTGTAGGAGTACGAAGTTCATAAGGAGCCACCTCATCTACAGCGATAGGATTGCCCCCTGCACTCTGGGTATATAGGTGAACATGAGTATTAGCAGTAGGACTATGTGCTGTGAAAACAGCATCTCCTATACCACAGCGAGTGATATTTTGCGCACTAGGAGGAGCAGGAGTTATGTACACGTGCGCTACATATTCTTGCCTTGCGCTTTCACATCCTGTTTGGCTATTATAGGCTGAGATCCAAAAAGTAGTAGTTTGCGTAAGATGCGGCGTTGTAACCATAAAGGGGGAAACAAAGTCTACGTCTATGGGCGAGCCTCCTACTGCCTGGCTATAAAGATTAGCCTGTGTTCCAAATGGACCCATAGCTACAAAAAAGTTCACAGGGCCTGGGTCGCAGCGATATTCATCTCTTGATATAGGAAGGCCAGGAATAGGATTTATTGTCGCAATTATAGGAACCCTTGTTGTACATCCTGTAGCTATAATGCGAGATTGTAAGTAGAACACGGTAGTAGTAGAAACTAGAGGAATAGATAACTCGGCAGGAATAACATTAGAAGATGCCAAGGGCACACCACCAGAGGGAACGTCAAATATAGCAAGCTCGTCTCCTGGCGGAATTCCATTTAAAGCAGTAAATGTAACGCTTCCCGGTCCACAACGACTAATAGGAACAGCGGAAGGGGGACCCGGAACGATATTTACAGTTGCTGTAACTGGTACTCTATTACTTTCACATTGTGTATTACTATTATAAGAAGAAACATAAAATACTGTGCTCGTGGTAATATTAGTACTTAAAGTTTCACTTTGATCATAAAAGTAAGCTATTGCTCCAGGGGTAGTATACCATCTTACCACATTACCATTGGTACCCACCTGTGTAGGTATATCTATAGGACCTGGCCCACATCTTTCTACATTCGTCACAGTAGGAAGGCTAGGAACAGGATGAACAGTAACCTCTACTGTATGGACAGGCGAGGTACAACCGCTGGGGTTATTAGTCACCTGTAGAGTTAAAGTTTTTGTTCCTGGCTGAGCCCAGTTAATTGTAAAAGGACCTGCTGTAGATGGTAAAGGAGCTTGAGCACAGCCTGCACAGTTCCAAGCAAAAGTTGCAGAAGTTGCTCCCGTTCCTGTGCCCCCATGACCTAAATATGTCATTGTCACATCAATAGGCCCTGCATTAGTATTAGCACAAATCTGCATGGGATTCACACTAAAGGGAGCATTTGGAACTCGGTTAATAGTAATAACAGCCGTACCTGTAGCAGAACATCCACTGCTCGTAACCTGCAAAGTTACCGTTTTCACACCGTGGTTAGCCCACGTTACAATATGTGGCCCCTGCGTAGTAGCATCCGCAATACCCACACATCCATCACAACTCCAAGAGTAAGTGGTGGGGGGATTACCTGGGGTTCCGGTAAAGGAAAGTTGTGTACTTTGCCCTTCACACCTTTGTTGGTCTGCTATTGTTACCGTAGGAACTGGATAAGGATTTACTACTACCTCCACAGACGCTGTGGTAACAGATGCGCAGCCTGCGCTTGAAATACTCAAAGTAACTGTTTTAATACCCGACGTGTTCCATACTAATTGATGAGGACCCTGTGTTGTGGGGTTGCTAGTACAACCATCGCAGTTCCATGTATACACATGGGGTCCACTAGGGCCTAACTGACCTGTAAAAGAGACCGTAGCTGGAACACCTGTACAAACAGGTCCAGTAGCCTGCAGAGCTGGAATAGGAACAGGATTTACTGTAACTGTAGTAGTTACGGTTACGGGCCCGCAGCCCGGCGATACTTCTGTTAAAGATACCGTTTTTACAGAAGCAGTTGGGGGGTTAGAAGTATTACTCCATGTTACCTGGTAAGGCCCTGTACCGTTAGTAGTAGCAGGGTTTTGTGTGCCCCCATCAAAATTCCACGTGTAAGTATTATTAGGGGAAGTAGGAGTTGTTATTGATATAGTGGTAGATTGATTATGACAAACAGTTGCAGGGTTAGGGGAAATAGCAGGTTGCGGGGGCGGATTCACTACGACCGTCGCTGTTTGAGTAAAAGTACAAGCTGGGCCGCCGCCATCTGCTGTTAAAGTTATTGTTTTAGTACCTGCTGTAGTCCAATTTACGTTTATTGTGTGAGGCCCACTGCTAGTAACAGTTTGCTGAGGATTAGCCCCCACATCAAAATTCCAAGTATAAGTCACTCCCGCCGCTCCCCCTCCTTGGGGTTGAAAAGTTTGTTGGGGTCCACCAGCACACAAGGGTCCTGCCGGCGCAGTAAAATTCGCCATAGCCGGCCCTCCGCCTACGTTCACCACCACAGAGTGAGTATATGTACAAGTTTGGGCTGGACCCCATTGGGTATTAGGACCCGAGCCGGCTGTAGTATTTGAGTTAAAATTTGTAACTGTATAGCTCGGATCAGGCAAATTTATAGTTGCACTTTGCAAATAGCCTAATCCTCCTCCAATTCCATCCAAAATGAGAAACTTCCAAGTTCCCGTCGCAGGAGAGCCAGCAAACCCAGCAAAATTTGTAATCGTGGGAGTTATACCACAATCAGCAGTAGTATTGCTAACGGGAGAATAAGTACCGGTGTAGGGCGCACATGGATTGAAAGTATTCCATAGCTGTATTCCTCCTCCATCTTGAAACGTAGCATTGTATCCTCCTGGAGCACTTCCACAAAAACCTGCCCACCCTGCTAGTCTCAAAATTTTACAGTCGGGAGAAACTAAGTATAGGCGTAAATCGTAAGTGAAACTCGGGATAACAGGATAGGGTAAGTTTACTTGTGCAGACATCGCTGCTGCTTGAGCAGCGGTCAAAGTTCCTGGGGGACCTGAAACATATACGTTGAATGTTTTTCCTCCTGTTGCACAGCAATTATTTCCGTCTGTAATAGCAGAGCCATTAGGTCGATGCTCACAAACAGTTAAAGTTATAGTCTTAGGACCGCAAGTAGGCCAGGATACATTGTGGGGTCCCATACCCGTAGCAGTCGCAGGAGAAGCGCCTGTACCAAAATTCCAATTGAAAGTGCGACAAGTTGTAACATTAGCATTACCAGGAGAGCAGGTTCCAGTAAGACCGTTAATTAAGGCGTTGTTACACCCTGCTCCACTAGATTGTGCGGGCACTTGTACCTGTACTGTTTGATTGAGAGTAGGATTAGTGTTACTTACAGTAAAATCAGCTGGTCCTGGGAAATTAGCAGGCGGTATAGATGGACAGTTATTATTCGTACACGGATTAGGGGGAGGACACGGCGAGGTAGAAAGTTGTGCCCGTATTCCCTGCCAGTTTAGCAATAATGATGCTAAAATGATTATTAGTAGGTGGTTATTTAGAATAGACTTACACATAGCCTAGTTTTAGATTAAAGACTCAATAATTATAATACACTTTATTGTATTTTATCGAGTAAATTTACTCTGGATTTACGATTCTGCCAAAAAAAGGTAGCTACATTGGTACAAAAAAATCAAGCTTTCAAATTTTTTTGAGATAATGTTTTGAAAATTTCCTATACTAAATCCTATAAAATTATAGTTTTTTAATTTGCACTAGTAAAAACGCAATAAGTGAGTAATTAAGTTTAATGCGCATCTAGCCAGTTCTTTCCTATACCCAAATTTACTTCCACTGCCACACCTGGCAAAGGCAGAGCATTTTCCATTTCACTTTTTACAATTTCCTCTACTGGCTCTAATTCTTGAAACGGAACCTCAAAAAGAAGCTCATCATGCACTTGCAAGATCATTTTAGTTTTGAATTCTCGTAGGCAGGCATGAATATGAATCATGGCCAATTTTATCATATCCGCAGCCGTTCCTTGAATAGGCGTATTAATAGCATTTCGCTCTGCGACTCCCCGGGTAACGGTACTTTTAGATTGAATATCTTTCAAATAATGGCGCCTACCTAAAAGCGTTTCTGCATAGCCTTTTTTTCTAGCCTCCTCCTTACAACGCTCCATAAAAGCTGCTACACCTGGGTATTTTTCAAAATAACTTTTAATAATAATTTGAGCCTCAGTTCTACTAATCCCTAAGCGAGAGGCTAAACCAAAAGCAGAAATTCCATAGATAATACCAAAATTTACTGTTTTAGCCTTACGACGCATTTCGCTGGTGACTTTATCAAGAGGAACGCCAAAAATATTAGCAGCAGTAGCCTGATGAATGTCTAGGCCATCTTTAAAAGCTTGACATAAATTTTCATCCTGACTTAAAGCCGCCATGATTCGCAATTCAATTTGTGAATAGTCTGCAGAAAGAAGAACATATTCAGGAGAAGGTGCAATAAAAGCCTTTCTTACTTCTTTACCTTGCTCTGTACGAACGGGAATATTTTGCAAATTAGGATTGTTCGAGCTAAGACGCCCTGTTACTACCACAGCCTGATTAAAACTAGTGTGTACTCTTCCAGTTTTAGGGTTCACCATTTGGGGCAAAGCATCTACATAAGTAGACTTTAATTTCATCAGCTGACGGTATTGAATGATCTGCAAGGGCAATTCATGACCCTCTTCAGCAAGTTCAATTAAAATTTTTTCGCTTGTAGCATACTGCCCTGTAGCTGTTAAAGTAGCTTGCTTACGCAAACCTAGTTTTTCAAAAAGTACCTCCCCTAATTGACGTGGAGAATTGATATTAAAAGTAGTACCACTTAGCTGATAAATATTTTGCTCTATACGCCCAAGCTCCTTTTCTAACTCTAAAGAATATTCCCTTAAGAAATCCACATCGATGCAAACTCCGTTTTTTTCCATTTCAACCAAAACAGGCACAAGGGGCATCTCTACCTGATCAAAAAGTTTGCGAAGTCCTAGTTTTTGCATTTCCTCTTGCAACGGTACCATCAGCTGTAAAGTAATGTCGGCATCTTCAGCTGCATAATCTTTTACTTTTTCCACAGGCACTTCTCGCATAGAGATTTGCTTTTTGCCCTTAGGGCCAATTAGTTCCGAAATAGGGATGGGAGAATAACCTAGGTAGCTACGAGCTAGAGCATCCATATTCCGGGGCTGATCTGAATGGCAAACATAATGAGCCAACATAGTATCAAATAAGGGTGGGCATACCTCTATACCATACTGATGCAAAACTAGAATATCAAACTTTAGATTTTGACCTATTTTCAAATGTTTAGAGCTTTCTAAAACCCCCTTGAAAAAAGAAAGCTTTTTCTGAACTTCTTGAAAATCAGAAGAAAATGGTACATAATAAGCTTTATGCGGCTCTATTGCAAAAGCAATTCCTACAATTTCAGTTTGGTGTACTTCTAAGGAAGTAGTTTCAGTATCAAAACAAAAAGCATTTGTGTTTTCTAACAATAGTGCTAATTCCTGCAATTCTTCAGTACTTTGGCAAAGCCGATAATCAGGTTTTATGTCTTGAATAGTTCTATAAGTTGAATTACTTGAAGCAGAAAGTTCTTGCTGAGCTTCTTCTTTTGAAGACTCTTGTTTTGAAGACTCTTGAATATTCTGCGAAGAAACATTATTATCATTGCCTCGAGAAAAATCAGGGCTAGGAAAAATACTTTGCTGGATTCCTGCCGCCTCTTGCGGCGGGAAAAGGCGACTAATGATCGAACGAAATTCAAGCTCCTCCAAAACTGATTTTAGAGCTTTAGAATCAGGCTGTTTGAAAACTAAGGCTTCAGCATCAAAAGTAATAGGCGCATTGGTAATAATAGTAGCAAGTTCTTTAGATAATATTCCCTGCTCCTTATGCGCCACTAAAGTCTCTCGAATAGCCTTTTTAGAAATATACTCTGCTTTTGCTAAAATTTCTTCCAAAGAGCCATATTCTTTCAGCAGCGCCAAGGCTGTCTTTTCTCCAATTTTAGGAATTCCTGGAATATTATCCACAGAATCTCCTACTAACCCTAAGTAGTCGGTAATTTTATCAGGAGGCACTCCATATGTTTCAAGTACTGCAGCAGCATCGAAAATCTTATTAGGCTCTTTACTACGACCTGGTTTAAATAAAAAAATAGAATCATGCACTAATTGAGCGTAATCTTTATCGGGAGTAACCATATAGACCTCAAATCCTTGCGCTGCAGCTTGATTAGCAAGTGTGCCAATTACGTCATCTGCTTCATATCCATCTAACCACGTGTAATATATTTGCATAGCCTGCAAAACACGCATTATCCAGGGTACAGAATTAGTAATATCTTCAGGTACTTCGTCTCGGTGAGCTTTATAATCAGGAAATTTTTCATGCCGAAAAGTAGGAGTTGTTGATTCAAATATTACTCCAAGATGAGTAGGGTTTTCCTTTTGTATGATTTCTAGCAAGGTATTAGTAAAACCAAAAATAGCAGAAGTATTTTGTCCTTTACTATTAATCCGGGGTGTACCAATCAAAGCATAGTAGGCGCGAAATATAAGCGCCATAGCATCCAGTAAAAACAATTTTCGCATACTCTATAGACAAAATACAAGTAGGTTAAGAATTGAGAATAGAGATAAATAAATTAAATAAAAATTGACCATCCTTTTTGTATAAAATAAAAAGGATGGTCAATTTATTCAAATTCTTAAATTTATTTCCTATTCTTAAATCTCTATAGAACTTCCAATATCCATTAGTATTAATTCTTTTCCTGCATTCTTAAATGTAGCAAGAGCAGCCTCATGGTCAATTTTGATAGGGTCAAAAGTATCATAGTGCAGGCCAACTACCTTATTAGCGCCTACAAAATCAGCAGCTAAAACAGCATCATGGTAATCCATAGTAAAATTACCTCCAATGGGAAGGAAAACCACATCAAATTGATATTTATATACCTCCTTAAGTAATTTCATATCATACGTAAGAGCTGTGTCTCCCGAATAATAAAAAGTCTTGCCCTCTGTTTGAACCACAAACCCTACTGGATTTCCTGCATAGCTACCATCGGGAAAACTACTCGAATGAACAGCGTTTACAACATGTACCCACCCAAAATTAAAGTGCCACCTGCCACCTGTATTCATAGGGTGAGCATTAGCATGGCCTTGGGAAGTTACCCACACATATATTTCCCAAACCCCTATCACAATTGCATTCGTCCGCTGCGCAATCTGCATTAAGTCTGCTAAATGGTCCTGATGCCCATGAGAAACCAAAATAAATTCTGCTGGAATAGTGTTAATATCAATTTTATTAGCTAACTCATTAGGCGTAATAAAAGGGTCAAAAAGTAAATCGTGCTTGCCCGTGTGTACCCCAAAACAGGAATGTCCGTAGTAAGTTATTTTCATAGTCCTTTATAATTTAACCAGTAGTGTTGTAAAAATGCAGAATTACGCCCTCAAATGCAAAAAAAACTCTATTTTTAAGTCCAAGTTTCAGTGCAAGTAAAAATAGACAAGCAGATAGGCAAGCAGGATTTAAAAATAAAAAAGTTGGGGGACTCAAGCGCTTAGCGCGAATCAACCCCAACCCTTGCTCTTTCTGCCACAAAAGTAAATAATCTATTTAGCGTCGAAAATCGGTACTAACTCAGCAGTTAAAATTAGAGTCTTAAGTCTTAATTCGGTGTCCTGAATAGAATTCAGCGTAAAATTGTTACTTGCCCTGTTCTTTCAATACTTTTATCTTCGTTAGTAATAGCAGATATTTTATAAAAGTAAGTTCCTGGAGGACAGGGCTTACTTACGCAAAATCCCTCCCAAAAATCATTCAGATGGTAGGTTTCCCATACTCTACTCCCCCATCTATCAAAAACAACTATCCTAATCTCCTTTATTCCTTCAGCTACAATTACCCATTTATCATTAACGCCGTCTCCATTAGGAGTAAATACATTAGGAACAATTAAATTCAAGGGATAAACTACTAAGACTTGCGAAGTAGTATCGGGGCAGGGAGTATTAGTCCCAGCAATTAGAGTGATGGTATAGGTGCCGGCTTTTGTAAAAGTATAAATAGGGTTAGGCTCTGTGCTTTTTTCCCCCTGCATAAACTGCCACACCAAGCCTTGAGTAGTATTACTCTGGTTGAAAAAAGTCACTTCCAAGGGGGCTGTTCCTGAGTGCGGCGAAAAAGAAAATCTGGAATAAGGAATAAAATCCTGAACTGTTATCTTGAAACTATCCTTTGCCTGACAAAAATCATTAGTCACTACTAGGGTGTAGGTTTGTGTAACTTGTGGAGAAAAAATAGGAGAAGAACTCGTTTCACTATTAATTCCCACATTAGGCTTCCAAAGATAAGATATCCGTTCACTACTTAAGTTTTCTATCTTAGGAGTAATTTTTATTTCTTTTCCCTTGCAAATAGTTGTATCTGCTAAGGGCAACAAACGTATTGGCGGCTGCACATAAACAGTAAAATTGCCCTGCTTCTGACAAATGCCATCAGTTACAGTAACGGTATAGATTGTAGTACTTAAAGGCCGGGCTAGACTCTGAGCACTCTGCGGAGTTTGCAAAAATTCAGCAGGACTCCATTGGTAAGTATATTTTGTTGAGTCACCCCCACTTACCTGAACTACAACTTTTGCCCACTCTCCTTTACAAATATGAGTATCTCGAGCAAATATCAAATTCAGCTTATTAGGAACTACAATTATGTTCGCTGTGGCTTGCGCCTGACAAATTCCATCACTTGCTACTAATGTATAAATGGTAGTTTGTTTTGGTATTGCCGTTGGATTTAAAGTTTGTATTCGAGCAAGAGAAGAATCAGGAAACCACTGAAAGGTGTAATTTCCTAAACCACCTTTTATCGTGCCTCTTAGCATTACACTTTGCCCTTGGCAAATAGTAGTATCGGGAGAAACAGCTACCTCAAAATCATCAATTATGCGAATATAAATAGTATCCTGTTTATGGCAAACACCGTCACTAGCTCTAAAGATGTAAGCTAAGCTTTTAGGCGGTTGCAAAGTGGGATTGCGCTCCGTAGGATCTATTAACCCCATCTGTGGAAGCCAATAATAAGTATAAATGCCGCTTCCTCCTTTAATCTCGGGAAATAAAGTAAGCCTTTGCCCTATGCAAAGAGTAGTATCTTTACCAATAAATACGTCAAAATCCGTAGTAACATTTACCTCTACTGTTTGTTCTTTAGAACAAATACCGTCGGTAGCATGTAAAGTATAGGTAGTATTTTGACTAGGATAAGCTTTAGTAACTGGATTTCGAATTGAAGCTAAGCCCATGCTCGGTTGCCAAACCCAACGCAGCGGAAAACCCACACTCGTATCTTCTGCCAAAGCACTCAGTACAATTGTATCACCTAAACAAATTGCTTGTTTCTCTGGTAAAATTAGCTTAAAAGGAGAATGAATAAATATTTGTACTGTAGCAATTTTTTCACAAACGCCATCCGTTACACTAAGGGTGTAAACCCGGTTCTCTCTAAGCATTGCAACGGGAGTAAGGCTATTAGGATTATCTAAACCTTCAGTAGGCTTCCACTCGAAAGTATAATTACCTGCTCCTCCTTTTACCTTCGCCCAAAGGGGCACATTTTGCCCTAGGCATACAATAGTATCTTTACTAATTTCAATATTCAAGTCACTTTCAATCACCTCAATAGTAACACTGCTTTGATGGCGGCAGCCTTTTTGGTCTACTACGTCCAAAGTATATGTAATGGAATGTAAAGGTGTTGCAAAGGGTTGAAGCTGCGAAGAATCGCTTAGGTATAGAGCAGGTCGCCAACGGTAGATATATGGCGGTGTCCCATTATTTACCTCGCCCTGCAGCTGATAAGAGCTTCCTTTACATAAACGAATATCGTCTCCGGCTTTTACCACGGGGTTAGGGGAAATAGTTATTGAAGTTTCATAATTTGCTTGAGCGCTGGCGGTTCTCACTTGTAGCCGCACTTTATAAGTGCCTGGCAAGGGATAACACACAGGCCCAGGATTTCGAACATTAGCAAAACTAGGAGTTCCGCCCTCAAAGTACCAGCTCCACTCAGTAGGAGTACCTATAGTACTATCCGAAAAAATAACACAACTTTGGGCACAAGCGCGGGTCGGACCCTTGATAAATACTTTCAAGGGTTCCTGCACTACCGAACCACTAAAGCCAAAAGAACAATTGGCACCCGACTCACCATCTACCGCCAGAATATATTTACCATTAGGCAAATTAGCAGGCGTAGCGGTTACCGTCACACTGCCTACCCCGGCTGCACAACCATGGTAAGTAAGCGGATTATTTCCACCAATGCCGTTGCAATTAACCCCATTCCATTTATAGATTGCCAACTGAATATTTCCTCCGCCTCCTGTACAACGAACATTATCAATAGTGATTCTTACAGGACGAGGAGTAGCACTAGTTACTTCAAAATAATAAAAAACAGAATTATCCGTGCTTGACCAACCACACTCGTCAGGTGGCGGAATATCTCCTCCTCTTGCTAACATATTACAGCCATTAGGGGTGAGGGGCAAAGGCGTAAGGCAATTGTCATTGATAGGCGGATCTATGGCTGTACTAATTGCTAATTTCATTTGAATCCGATTGTTGTTTCGTTCCCATATTCGTATCCAGATAGTTTCACCTGGAACCAAATTGCGATAAGTAGCATTAACAGGGTCAGTGGCAATAGTAAATGGAAAGGTTATAAGTGTAGCTTCGTGGCACCCCAAAAGTTGCAAATTGCTGCAATTAGTACCTCGATAAATTGCCATATTTACCGCCCACGCTTGCTGAGATATATCTAAAGGATTGGTAAGTACCCTACTCAAGGAAAAACTCAGCCCCTGCACATTATTAGGAACTTGAAATTTAACCCAGCGGTCATTTGTATTTGATCGGAAATTACCACAAGTAGGAGCAGGATTTTGCACATCTGGGCGAGATCCAACCATATTGATATCATGAATATCTCCGATGCAAGTATTATCAAGGTTGAGGGTAAGAAAAGTAGCAGTAGCACAATCTTCTCCCCCCTGTGCCCTGAGTTCAAAATAAGTACCTACAAACAAAATCAAAAAAGCAAGTATAGTAAAATTTATAATTGGCGTAATTAAAATCATAGCTAATTAAAATTTTTTCTATCTGTATTAATTTATAATTTACTAGAATTTATTAATCAAAATAAAAAATAATGATTCTTTGCATAATTTTTTTAATAGTTGCCATACTAAAATTAAGCAAATAATCTATGAACTAGAAATAAAAGGAAACAATAAAGGGCTTTAGAGAGTTTTAATTATTTTCGTAGCAAAAAACTAGCAAAATAAGGTGGCTGAAAATATAGAACAGGTTATTTTTCAAAAAAAGGAGAAAATAGAGCAGCTCAAAAGAGAAATTCATAAGGTGATTATAGGACAACATGAAATGATAGACCGCCTTTTAATTGGACTATTCACGAATGGACATATATTACTAGAGGGTGTACCAGGGCTAGCTAAAACCTTAACTATCAGCACTCTAGCGGCTGCTTTAGATTTAAAATTTCAGCGAATTCAATTTACCCCTGACCTGCTGCCTTCAGACCTTATTGGTACTCTCATTTATAACCAACGTGATCAAGTTTTTGAGGTCAGAAAAGGACCTATTTTTACTAACATTGTTTTAGCAGACGAAATTAACCGCTCGCCTGCTAAGGTGCAAAGTGCATTATTGGAAGCTATGCAAGAAAAGCAGGTAACAATTGCTAATACCACCTACAAGCTGCCCTCGCCTTTCTTGGTACTTGCCACACAAAATCCACTCGAGCAAGAAGGTACTTACCCTTTGCCCGAGGCTCAAACCGATCGATTTATGATGAAAATATTTGTAAATTATCCCTCTAAAGAAGAAGAGCTAGCCATTATGAGATTAATGGCACATCCAGAAGTAGAGATAAAAGTACAACCTGTTTTCAGTGTTGAACAAATCAAGGAAATACGTAAACTGATTGATAAAGTTAACTGCAACAGTCGGCTAGAAAATTATATTATTGAAATAGTTACAGCTACCCGTTTTCCAGCAAAATCGGGCTTACCTAAGTTAGCTTCCTATATTGAGTATGGAGCTTCTCCCCGAGCAAGTATTGCACTCAATTTGGCTTCCAAAGCATATGCCCTCATGCAAGGGCGTTCCTATGTTTTACCCCAAGATATCAAAGACGTAGCCTACGACGTATTAAACCACCGCATTTTACTTACTTATGAAGCAGAAGCCGAAGGGATCCATACTCGTTGGTGCATAGAACAAATCTTAAATACTCTTCCTATTTGAGGGGCTCTATCCAGCCAGCCGTTTCTAAGCTTAATTTTTCTAACTGAAAATGGACATCCAAAAAAGAAGAAGCTATATGTAAAAAATTTGTATTAAGATCAGAAACATAAAATCTATCAGGTAAAGAAGCAGAATCTGAGTTTAGCAGGTGCTGCTCTTCTAGTAAATTTGCTAGGTAATAAGCTGCAGGGTATGAAGAATTCACAACCTTTACCTGAAATTCAAAATTTTGTGCAAAATAACTCTCTATTTCTTTTTGAATAACAGGATAGTGGGTACATCCTAAAATTAGTGTATCAATATGTCGAAAGCCTGTATCCGAAAGGTAAGCCTCTATCACGTGGCTACAAAAAGGTTGATTTTGCCACCCTTCCTCTATTAAAGGTACTAATAAAGGAGTAGCCTTTTCTACCACTAGAGCATTAGGTGCTTTTTCTAATATTTTTTTTAGGTAAATATGAGATTGAATAGTAGTTTTAGTACCAATTACGCCGATGTTACGCCTAGCACTGTACCTTAACGCCTCCTGTACAGCAGGTGTTATTACTTCCACAACCGGAATATTTTGACATACTGAATAAAACTCTTCATCAAGCACTGCAGAGGCTGTGTTACAAGCTACTACAATAGCCTTTACGCCCTCAGATGCCAAAAAACGTGCAATTCTTCTAATGTAAGAACGCACCACCTCTGGTGATTTATCACCATAAGGTAAGTGAGCAGTATCTCCATAGTAGAGAACAGATTCCTTGGGCAAAAGCTCTTTAATAGCTTTCACAATGGTTAGTCCTCCTAAGCCCGAATCAAAAACACCAATAGCTCGATTTAACTGGTGCATATTTAATTTTTAGGTACTGCACTGGTACTATTGGGTGTTTCCTTGAGTTCAACACCTAGTTTCTTAGCTACTTTAGCGGTTAAATCATCCTCTTTAGGAGCTTTTATGAGCGTCGATAGCATAGCAGTAGTGCCCGAAGTACTCTTATTAAATACATAAGTGTATCCTTCCTCATTGGCTACAGCATCTACAGCAGATTGTATTTTTTCAATAATAGGCTTCATTAATTCCTCCTGCTTTTTAAGAATATTTTTTTCTGCCTCCTCTTGAAAAGTTTCTACCTCCTGTTGGAGTTTACGCAGCTCCTCTTCTTTGGCTTTCTTATCTTGTTCTAAAATTTTAGAACCTTCCATCAATTTCACGTATTCTTGATATTTTTCTTCAAAATAGTTTTTGCGAACAGCCAATTGCTGGGCTAATTTATCACGATGAATCATCAAAGTTTGTTGCATACTTTTGAATTCACTCATATTCGAAAGAATCAATTCTACGTCTACATAAGCAAGACGCTGTGCTTTAGGTTGTCCCTTAGCATTGAAAGTAAGGCCTAAAAAGAAAAGATAAATACTAGCTATCAAAAATACTTTCATAAAGTAAACACTTTCAAAATAAAAATTACCTAGAGGGCTTGCCAGGCTCTGTTGCGGGTGCAGCATTAGGGTCGATACCTAATTTTTTTAAAACATCACTGCTGTAATCAAATTTAGGATCAGCAAATACGATAGAAGCACCCGCTGCCTTATCAAACATGAAATTAAGATTTTTTTCTTTAGAAACTTCTTCTACCGCTTTATATAACTTTTCTTGTACCGGACGCATCTTTTCTTCGCGAATTTTGAAAATATCACCATTGTACCCAAAGCGTTTTTTTTGATATTCTTTAGCTTTGGCCTCGTCTTCCATAATTTCATTTTGCAGCTTTTCTATATCTTCCTTGCTAAGCAACACCTCTTTAGCCTTATAATCAGAATATTTTTTTTCTATTTTCTTATACATTTCCTCAAGCTCTCTTTGCCACTGTTGCGAAAGTTGCTCTACCTCTTTTTGAATACTCTGGTATTCCGTCATTTTCTCTAAAATAAACTGCGTATCAATAATGCCAAAGCGTTGGGCCTTCAAAGTATACACTAGCCCTAGGAGTAACCAAAAAAAAATAATTTTTTTCATAGCAAAAAATAAAATAAAAGTTTAGAATTGCTGTCCTATCATAAAGTGCCAGTTTCCTCCGTTTATATTACGTAAAGAGGAACCGCCATCATCAAAACCATAACCGTAATCCACACCCAATAATCCAAACATAGGTAAAAATATCCGAATTCCTAATCCCACAGATCTTGCCAAGTTAAAAGGATTAAAATTTCTAAAATTGGGCCATGCATTCCCTGCCTCACCAAATACATGTAGCCAAACAGTTGCCGTAGGTGCCAAAGATAAGGGCTGCCGTAATTCGAAAGTAATTTTGCTAAAAATAGCAGCTCCCTCGCCATCTGGCATTCCTACTGTAGGCAGTCGATAGCCCCGAAAGGCAATTATTTCTCTTCCATCTAATACAAAACCTGAAAGGCCATCGCCGCCTAGATAAAATCTCTCAAAAGGAGAAAGCCCTTTACGGTCTGTATATGAGCCTAAAAAGCCATACATTACACGCGTATACAAAACCATGGGTAATTTATTGCGTGTAATTTTGGAGTAAGTTTCAGCGCGAAACTTCCACTTATGAAATTCTAACAAACGATAGCGATCTTTACTACCTGCAGCATAATCTTCTTGAATAAAAGAAGACCAAGGAGGCGTTGCCTCCACCGAAAAATTAAGAGAGGAACCACGTGTAGGAAAAATAGGCACATCTATACTAGTTCTATCAAAGGCTTGCCGGATACTTATAATGTTGGCATAAGCATCCGTAGTTAATTCTGGGAAAATATTGCGAGCATTAGTAGCTGCTAAATAGGAATAACGAAGGGTGGTAAATGAACGGAAAAAATCGTCTGGGAATTTCATGCGCTGCCCCCAGTCGATATGCACGTTGACCATATCAATACGATTACCTGTGAAAATAGAACGTTGCAAAGAATAATTCACCCCAACACCAAAAGAATTAGGTCGCCTCCCCCCAAACCAAGGCTCTAAAAAAGAAATAGCATAATTTTGAAACGCTACTCCATTAGTTTGAATTCGTAGACTTAGCTTTTGACCATCCCCCGAGGGTAACGGACGCCAAGCCTTAGCATTAAAAATTTTACGTGTAGAAAAATTATTAAACTGGATTCCTACTGTCGCAATTAAACCACCACCTACTATGTTATTGTTTGCGTCCCGAATGCGTCCGCCCCAGCCGCCCTGCAAAAATAATTGGTCCGAAGGCTTTTCTTCCACTATATATTTGATATCTACTGTTCCTCTTTCAGGATTAGGAATAGGAATTATTTGAAAGTTCTCTTGACTAAAAAATCCTAAATTTAAGAGTTCTCGCTGAGTACGAATCACTTCCGAGCGACTAAACTTATTGCCAGGTAAAGTTCGAATTTCACGTAGAATTACATGGTCACTAGTTTTGGTATTACCCTCTATAATGATTTTATCATATCGAGCTTGAGGACCTTCATAAATTCGAATATGCAAGTCTATAGAATCACTATCCACATTTTCAATAGGGTCGGCTCTAAAAAATAAATAGCCATCATCTAGATATAAAGTACTTACATCAAAGCCCGAAGGATCACCATGTAACCGCCTTTCTAATAAAGATTTATTATAGGGGCTACCTCTCTTAATACTTAGCACAGTATCCAAGTAGCCACTAGTGTATTTTGTATTGCCAGACCAGGTAATATTTCTAATGTAATATTTTTTGCCCTCATGCAACTTGATTTTGACATTTATATTTTTTTCATCTACTTTATAAAAAGTATCTGCTAATAATTGTGCATCACGGTAGCCCTTATTATTATAGTACTCTATTAAATTCTCTAGGTCTTTTTTAAAGTTTGCAGAAATATATTTAGAGCGTTTCCAGAAACGGTAAAATCGCTTTTCCTTGGTTTCCTTTAACTGCCTTTTTAATTTACTGGCCTTTATCTGTATATTTCCGTCTATAAAAATCTGTTGAATTTTTACCCTTGGCCCTTTATTTACCGTAATAATAATAGTAACACCATTAGGCACTGATTCATCGGGTTGAGTTTTGATTTCTACTTTTGTGTTTAAATATCCCTTTTCTTCAAAGAAATTTTTTATTGTTCGAATAGCCGAGCGTTTTTTGGCTTCCGTAAGGCGCTGTCCCCGGATAAATTTAATCTTTTCTCTTAAATCATCTGCCTGACTTTTAGTCACTCCAACAAAAGTATACTTTGAAATTCGAGGACGCTCAGTAAGGTGCAGAAGAATATATAGCCTATCTCCTACAATCTTTTCTACACTAATTTCAACATCTGAGAAAATATTTTGCCGCCATAACTTTTTTATAGCATTACTAAAATCTTCTCCTGGTACTTTTATAGTTTGTCCAATTCTTAAGCCCGATAAAGCAATTACCGAGTTTTTATCTGTAAATTCTATTCCCTCCACACTAATACCTGAAAGAATATATTCACCTTCAGGCAGAGCCTTCAAATTGCCCTGCGCATACAGAAGAAAAGGCATGCAAAACAAAGTTCCCCAAAGAGCAATACCATACCCCCCACACACATCTCCACTTGCCCTAAAAGTTAAGTTTTTTAGCTTATTAGAAAATAGGGATAGGGAAAGAGTGT
>JANWXU010000080.1 GCA_025057395.1 Bacteroidia bacterium
TACTCAGGATCCCTACTACCATAGCTACCCTTACTCGTACAGGGCTCTCACCTTCTATGGCGGTGCTTTCCAACACGCTTCCTATTCAGATAGCTACAGCCTTCTGTAGGTCCTATAACCCCGACAGAGCCGTAACTCCGCCGGTTTGGGCTCCTTCCCGTTCGCTCGCCACTACTTGGGAAATCACTGTTGTTTTCTTTTCCTCTGCCTACTAAGATGTTTCAGTTCGGCAGGTTCGCCTCCTATCGCTAGGATACTAGTCCTTCAGACTAGTGGGTTGCCCCATTCGGAAATCTCCGGATCATAGCTCGTGTGCAGCTCCCCGAAGCTTTTCGCAGCTTACCACGTCCTTCCTCGCCGTTGGGTGCCTAGGCATCCCCCGCGTACCCTTCCTACTTTTCTTCCTATCTCTTACCTCTCTACCCCTATCTATCACCCCCACACCCCTCTCTCAAAGAACTAAATTTAATATACGTATATGTTTTTTTCTTTTTTTTACTCAGAGAGTAAAAGTGGCACAAAGTTAACACCATAACTTGAATAAAGCAAACAATGGATCAGAATTTTTATTCTCAACTTTTATTTTTTACCATTTTATAGATTGTGTATATTTTTCTAATCAATAAATACTCGCTGTAGCTTTATATTATCAATTTGCGGAGTAGTTAATGGAATCTTTTCTACAGTTACACTACTTGTATCTAAGCCGAATCCTCTTTCTTCTGAAATAGCGAACCGCTTGAGAAAAAAGTAAACGTCCATAATAAATTTATCAAAGTCTGGAAAATCAATACCATAAGATAGGTATCTTTCCATGACAACGAATCTAAAGTCTCCGGCTACATTTCGTTGTGCTAAGGATTGGTAGCGGCTAATTATATTAACCTCTTTAGACTGAACTAAATCTTCTACTACCTTTCGGAAGTACAAGTTAATTCTAGGTTGTACACGAAATCCTAGGCGAAATTCTACCCATATTACATCATCTGGTACAATTATGTGAGCTATATATTCTGCGGTGTGGGGTTCGTCTAAAGTTGTAATATGGATAAACCAATAAATATCAGCTCGCTTGGGCTGCTTTCTAAAAATTGAGTAAATTATTCTATCTTCTATAAAATGCGGCGAAGTAGAAGCAGTAAGGTAAACTAAATGAGTTGCGTATTTGGGTATAGTTGTATCTGCGCTTAGTTCTTTAAGAGCTCCTAGTTGGTCAGTGAGACTAACAAAAAAATTGTAACGTTTTTTTATAATGCCTGCGTTATGCCAAACAAACATTACAAATGCTAGTAGACCTGAAATAAGAAGTGTTATCCAGCCACCTTCTTGAAACTTTACGATATTAGCAATAAAAAAGCATATTTCTAGGCTACCAAAAATGGCCGTTAGGCTAAACACGAAAGTTGGAGGCATTTGGGTTTGTTGTAGGTAATTAAAGAGCAAAATAGTAGTCATTAACATAGTTAGGGTTATGGCTAAGCCATAAGCAGCTTCCATATGTTCAGAGCTTTGAAAATATACCACTACTAAACAGCAACCTATGCAAAGTAAGAAATTAATAGCAGGTATAAAAAGTTGTCCTTTTAAAAGTGAGGGATAAACAATGCGCAGCCTTGGCCATAAGTTCAGGGTGATAGCTTCACTAATGAGAGTAAAAGAACCCGTAATTAGCGCTTGGCTTGCGATAATAGTAGCAAGAGTAGCTATGATAATACCAACGATTACAAACCAACTAGGCATAATAGCATAAAAAGGATTTTGATTTTCCAATTCTTTGCCTAATAATTGATAAAGCCAAGCTCCTTGACCAAAATAATTGAGAAGTAGCATGGTTTTGACAAAGATCCAGCTAATTCGAATATTAGCTCGGCCGCAATGTCCTAAATCTGAATAGAGCGCCTCAGCACCTGTAGTACATAAGAAAACAGCACCTAATAGCCAAAATCCTTGAGGATAACTAGTTAAAAGTTCAACCGCATAATACGGATTAATAGCCTTTAGCACATAAGGATAAGCTATCAAATTAATAGTACCCAAAGTACCTAGCATAAGAAACCATACTAGCATAATAGGACCGAAGAATTTGCCGATTTTGTTAGTTCCGAAGGGTTGGACGAAAAAAAAGAGAAATAATAAGATTCCTATAACAATAGGAACAGTTTGCATTTTTGGATTTAAGACTAATAGTCCCTCAATAGCGGAAGAAATTGAGATGGAGGGTGTAATAACCCCATCGGCAAGTAATGTGCTTCCGCCAATGATAGCAGGATAAATGAGCCAATTAGCCCGGGAACGTACCAATGCATACAAAGAAAAAATTCCCCCCTCGCCCTTGTTATCTGCCCTGAGTGTAAATATTACGTACTTTAAAGTAGTTTGGAAAGTAAGAGTCCAAAAAATGCAAGATAGACCTCCTAATAGTAAAATTTCGCTAATAGGTCTATCTCCTACAATTGCTTTCATTACGTAAAGTGGAGAGGTTCCAATATCTCCGTATATTATGCCTAGCGCAACGAGCAGACCTGCAGCTGTTGCTTTCTCCTTGTTGGAGCGGTTGTGGCTCATGGTTTAGTATAACAAGATTTAGTTACGGGAAATAATCATAAGCTGCAAATTGAAAAAAAATCTTAAATTTGAATATATTGAATTCCGTTTCAAATTAGTTAGTAAGAGATGCTTAATACTTTTTCTAGGCGCTTAGCTTTAGGAATTTTTCTTTTAGGGTGGCAGCTTTTTACTTATTGTAGTGGCTATGCCCAGTCGTTATTATGGAAAATAGAGGGCAATGGCTTACAATTTCCTTCCTACTTGTATGGTACAATGCACGTGAGGGATAAACGCGTGTTTGAGGTAAGTAATATAGTAATAGACAAATTTGAGAGCTGCTATGCCTTTGCAGCAGAATTGGCTCTGGATTCTATTAATCCGGCAGAAGTAATGGCTTTGCTCAAAAGCAACACTAGTGTATCTTTGAAAAGTTTGCTTTCTAAAAGAGACTACAAACGCGTAAAAAAAGTATTTAAGCAAAAATTAGGAATAGAGCTTGAAACAGTAGACCACCTTCAGCCTGTTCATTTGCTTACTTTGCTTCAAGAAAATGATTTAATGAACCCTAGGACAGGAGGGGTAGAAAAATTTTTGGATCAGCAGCTTTACGATAATGCAAAAGCTAGAGGAATGTATACAACAGGCTTGGAAGATGTAAAAGAACAATTGCGAGCATTAAGTAGTTTGAGTTCGGATACTCAAGCTCTAATGCTTATAGAAGCGGTGAAAAATTTGGATAAAGTAGAGGCACAAAGCGATAAGCATCAGAAAATCTTAGTGGAAACTTATTTGAAAGGAGACTTAGAAGGATTATTGAAATTATTTAAAAATGAAGAAATACCAGAGTTAATGAAAACTCAATTATTAGACGTCCGAAATTTACATATGACCCAAAGAATCGTTGCACTTATTCACAAGTATTCGACATTTATTGCTGTGGGGGCTGCTCATTTGCCCGGGGAAAAAGGAATTATTCAATTGCTTAAAGATAAGGGATATAGGGTAGAGCCTATTCCTTTTCAATTTGATGGAACAGGGTTCGAAAGGCTTGTAAATTCTTCCCGCCATAAAAGTGGCCAAGTAAGTATTACGCCTGCTTCTTTTACAGTTCCAGCTCAAGAAACTTTAGACAGTAAAGAAATTACAAGTAATGAAAAAGAGTGGATAGTTTACAAGTCACAAAACGGAAAATATAGTGTAAAATTTCCTGAAAAGCCTAACGAAACAAAAAATGAGGTAGAAGGTAAAATATCTTATACTGCAATGGTTATAAAAAATGGGGGAATGAAATCTTATACGGCTTCGTACCTTAGGGGGGGGGGAAGTTTAGAGAAAAATATATCTGAAAAAATTGATGAAGCTTTACGGCAATTTAATGGAAAAGTTACTAAGCAAAAGGATATAACTGTGCAAGGATTAAAAGGAAAAGAAATTGTAATAGAAGTGATGTCCATGATAGAGGTTACTTTGAAGATATTTGGGAATAATGAAATTACTTATAGCCTTAGCTATAGTCGGATGCTTTCTGATACAGATACTCAGGATAGAGAAATCTTTTTTAACTCTTTTCAGTTGCTAAAATAGAACTGAGCATGCAAGTTAAGCCAGCTACCGTGGCTTATACCATTTGGCATCCGTATTCTCACATGCCGGACCTAAAGCCCATAGAAGTCACTCAAGCTAAGGGCGTCTATTTATTTACCTCAGATAACCGAACTATCATTGACGCTATTAGCTCTTGGTGGGTGAATACGCATGGCCATGCTCACCCTTATATTGCTGAAGCTATTGCCAAGCAGGCCCAACAGCTAGAGCAGGTTATTTTTGCAGGCTTTACTCATCCTCAAGCGGAACGCTTAGTGGGACGGCTCTGCCAGCGACTACCACCCGATCTAAATGTTGCTTTTTTTTCAGATGATGGTTCTACGAGTGTGGAGGTAGCTATAAAAATGCTTTTTCAGTACTACCATAATAAAAAGGAGCCTAAAAATACGATTATTGCACTTTCTAGTAGTTATCATGGTGATACTTTTGGGGCAATGTCTGTTTCAGCACGTTCTGTTTTTTCTACTGCCTTTGAGCCCTTTTTATTTGAAGTAGAGTATATAGAGCCTACAGCCTTAGATGTTTTAGATCAACTGGAAAAAAAAATACAACAGCCCCACGTAGCGGGGTTAATAGTAGAGCCGCTTGTTCAGGGAGTGGGTGGAATGCGATTTTATTCTGCCTATACTTTGGATAAAATGATAGAATGTTGCCATGCTTATCAAAAATTTGTTATTGCCGATGAGGTGATGACAGGCTTTGGGCGTACAGGTAATTTTTTCGCTATTGATGCTATTGAACAAAAGCCTGATATTCTTTGCCTTTCAAAGGCCCTAACAGGAGGCTTTCTGCCCCTTGGACTTACCTTTTGTACGCCTACCATATATGAAGCTTTTTTAGATAGTGATAAAACTAAAACCTTTTTTCATGGTCATTCCTATACGGGTAATGCGCTTGCTTGTGCTGCTGCTAATGCTGTACTCGATCTTTTTGAACAAACTCCCACGCTGGAAGCAATACATCAAATTCATACAATACATCAAGAAAGGCTTAAGGTCTTGAATAAGTATTCATCTATTCAAAATCCTAGAACCATCGGAAGCATTGCGGCTTTTGATATTGCAGTACAGCAGCCAGGTTATTTGAATGAAATGAGTACAATTATTTCCAAATTTGCCCTTGCAAAAGGTGTATTATTGCGTCCGCTTGGAAACGTAGTATACATACTACCTCCCTATGTAATTTCAAGTACTGAACTTCATTATGTGTATGACGTAATAGAAGAGGGGTTACGAAAAGAATGGAACTTGTAGTAAATATTTGCGTAAACTCTAATCTTCAAAAATTTATTTCAAAATGCCGCTGGGAATAGTCTTTGTAAGTTATTTAAAATTAGTGTCAAATTTGCCTGGTAGTTAGGATGAAAAAATTATTTTTACTTTTTGCGATAATAGAAATATAGAAGTCCAAAGCCATCAAAAGCCGTGATTAGAGAAATCTACAGAGCGCCTGACGATAGTTTTCGATGGATCAACATTATTAATCCTGAGCCATCTGAACTGGAAAGATTGGCACAAGAATATGAGCTGCATGAAACTTCCGTAGAAGACTGTCTAACCCCTAACCACCTTCCTAAAATTGAAAAAATAGGAGATATTGTTTTTACTATTATTCGTCCTTATGACGAACAGGCCTCTCGGCACGCTGATACGGTATTTGATCTAACTCGAAAGATTTCTATATTCTGCGGCAATAACTTTCTTATTACTATTCACCGTGGTGAATTACCTTTTTTTGAATTATTTATCAAATATTGGCTGAAAACCGCTGAAGCAGAAGAAAGAAATAGCTGGGCAATACTAGGCATGTTGCTCGATTCTGTAGCTATGACCTATCAACAGCCACTAGAAGATTTTGATAGGACACTAGATATGTACGAAGACCGAATCTTTGAGCATAAGTCTATTCCTTTTACTTTTCGCCAAATTCATATTTTGAAAAGAAGAGCTATAGTAATAAAAAAAATGCTCCGAATGACAGCGGAAATTACTCGAAAAATTGAGCAGAAAGTTTCTAGGGGACATGATCCTTTTTATCAAAACATAAGAGAAGAAATTCAAAACCTTTATTTTTTAGCCGATGGCATAGTTGAAAATTGTAATAACTTGCTTAATATTTATCTATCGATTTCTACTCATCGAACTAATGAAATTATTCGTTTTCTTACGGTTTTTTCTGTCTTTTTCATGCCCCTTACTTTTATTGTAGGAATTTATGGAATGAATTTTGAAAATATGCCGGAGCTTAAGCATCCGTATGGTTACCCTGCGGTTATGATTCTTATGGCACTAATTTCCTTAGGAATTTACCTATATTTTAGGGCTAAAGGGTGGTTAAGGTAAAACAAAAAAACGCTTGTGTTTAATAAAAAATAAAAAAGTGGGCTTAGGGCCCACTTTTTTATTCCTTGTTTTATTCCTTAATGAATCTTATTCTTTGGGTGTGATTATTTTCATCTACCCATTCCAATAGGTACACTCCCGCAGGCAGAGGTTGAATATCCCAGCTGAAAGACTCTGAAGTTTCCCAATTGAGTTGATTTTGCTCTAATAAAAGTACTCCCTGTAGATTGTAAATTTTAACTTTAAAGCTTATAGATGGCGCTGAAGAAAGGAATGTTAAATATAATTTATCCTTCACAGGGTTAGGGTATACTATGCATTCGATGGTTGGGGTATGTGCAAAAGCTTGCTTGGCATTTATCTGCACACCCTGAATAGCTGACCATTCAGAGCGCCGCCCTGTACTCCTTGAGCACAATTCACAGTTACCGCGTACTCTAAATCCATAGTTTTGACCTGAGGGCAGGTTATTCACTGTGAAGGAAGTAAGTGTACCAGGTACTAATTGTTCCAGCCACGTAGAGGGGTCGGCAAAAATTGGTCCATAGGCTACTATATAGCAAACGGCACCCGTATAATTCCAACTTATTCTTACTGTATTTCCTGCTAGTTTTTCTAAGTCAGAAATTGTAGGCGTATTGCAACTAATACAGTTTTGCACTTGGACCACTGCCTGCCCTGTTGCATTTCCTTGGCAACCTGTTTTATCGTGTAGGGAAATAAAATTGTAGTTACCCGCTCGATTGACTGGATAAGAATATACTCGTGGACCTATTTCATTTTCTTGTCCTAAAGAGAGATAGTTAACAGGTTCATCATTATATTGGAGACCTATTTGCCAAGGACCAATTCCGCTTAAAGTAAATTGTAAAAGAGCGGTACTACCTGCACATATAGTTTGCACGCCTGAACTTAGGAGCCCACTAGGCGGAGGCACAATCTGGACGTTAGTTGTTACTACTTCTGAAGTGCAGCCTTCTAAAATAGCTACCACGCTATAAATACCACCATTACTGGTGCTTGCTTGTTCTATAGTAGGGGCAGGGCTTTCAGCATAATAATTATTAGGACCTTGCCAGATGTATTTAGCTCCAGGAATCCAAGTAGCATTTAGGCTTAAGGTTTGTCCGCTACATAGAGGACCATTATTAGTAGCACGAATATTAGTAGGGGAAGGTTTTATAGTGACTAAAGTAGTAGCTGGCAAAGAGGCACAGCTACCAATTTGAGCCACTACTGTATATATTCCTGTTTGAGAAGTGCTGGCTTGAATAATTGTAGGATTAGGACTTGTGGAGGCAAATCCCGAGGGTCCGGTCCAAAAGTAAGTAGCTCCCGCCACAGAGGTAGCTTGTAAAGATAGGGTGCTTCCTTGGCAAGTAGGACCATTATTCCAAGCCACTATGTTCCCAGGCGCTGGGAGGACTGTTACGTTAACAGTTTCTACGGTTGAAGTACATTCTCCTAGCTTTGCTATTACACTATATATTCCTGCCTGTGCAGTAGTTATGTTTACTATTCTGGGGCTTTGTTGCCTAGAATTGAATCTGCCCGGCCCGCTCCATTGATATTCGGCACCTTCAATTTCTGTAGCACTTAGCTGCAGGGTTTGCCCTGCGCATAAGGGGCCATTGTACGTAGGCCGTAGATTAGCCGGAGAAGGTAAAACTTCTAACGTAACAGTAGCTACTTCAGAAGTGCAACTATTAGTAATTGCTATTACACTATATATACCATTAGCATTAGGCGTAATATTAGTGAGTACAGGGTTTTGCAAAGTCGTATTAAAGTTATTAGGTCCGCTCCAGCGATATTGGGCACCTAGGACAGAGCTTGCCATCAGTTGCACATTTTGCCCTGAACATATAGGCATTCGTGCTAGAATACTTGCAGTAATTATTCCTGGCGACCTAAGTACTGTTACGCCCACTTTCTTTATTTCAGAGGTACATCTTCCTACAATTGCTACTACAGAGTATTCGCCAGCAGCGTCGATAGAAATATCAGGAATTTGAGGCTGCCTTTGGGTAGAGGTAAAGTTATTGGGCCCTACCCACAGATAAGAAGCTTGAGGTATAAAACTAGCACTTAAGTTAAGAGTTTGACCTGCACAAATAGGAGAATTAGCATTTACGTTTTCTAAAATAGGATTATCAAAAATTTCTACTTGAGTTAATATTGCTTGCGAAGTGCAATTACCGCTAATTGCAACCAAAGTATATGTTCCTGCATGGGTGGGTGTTACATTAGTAATAATAGGATTAGGAGACTGAGATATAAACTGGTTAGGTCCTTGCCATAAGTATGTAATATTTCTGTTCGAAGAGCTAGAAGCCCCAAGCTCTAAGTTATTACCTGTGCATAGAGGTCCATTATTGCGAGCAATCAAGTCTGTTGCAAAGCGGTGGATTGTAACGGTAGTTTTTGCTACTTGGGAGGAGCACCCATTTTGGATAACGGTTAGAGAATATTCGCCTTCATAGTTGAGAGAAATATTAGTAATAGTAGGATTAATTTGCGTGGAAGAAAACCCATTTGGACCTCTCCAGAAATAATTAGCATTAGGCATTTGCGAAGCACTTAGCTGTAGGGTGCCTCCCGGGCAAACAGGACTATTATTTCCTATAGAGGGCGGAGCTGGTGAATTAAGGACTTGTACTAGGGTAGATACAATCGACGAAGTGCAGTTGCCTATTCGAGCTATAACATTATAACGTCCACTTTGTAAAGACGAAACTTGCTCAAATGTGATACTTCGAGTAGTTGCCGTAAAACCATGAGGACCACTCCATAAATAAAGTGCTCCATCGTATTCAGTGGCTTCTAAAGTAAGGCGCTGCCCGCTACATACAGGAGCATTTTGTGTAATGCTCAAATTAATAGGCGAAGGGGTAACTATAACGTTAGTTGTACTTACTTCAGAAGTACAGCCATTAGCAATAGTTACTACGCTATAAATTCCTGAGTATTGAGCAGGTATGATAGGGCTAGCCAGTGTGGAACTAAAGCCTGCAGGACCGCTCCATAAGTAAGAAGCTGCTGGCACAAAAGAGGCAGAAAGTTGAAGGCTTTGCCCATAGCAAATAGGACTATTAGAAGAAGCATTAGGCTTTGCAGGGCGGTTAGCCACATTTACTGTTAGTGTGAGAATAGAAGAACTACAATTAGCTATAGAAACTAACAGCGAATATATTCCTGATTGAGAGGTTCGAATATTATAGATTATAGGGTTAGAAATAGTAGAATTAAATCCATTAGGTCCGCTCCAATTGTATGTGGCTCCAGGTATAGGTGTAGCAGTTAGTGTTAAATCGTCTCCACTGCAAAGAGGTGCATTACTTCGCAAAGAAATATTTTGCGGTGAAGGATTGACTACAACGTTTACCATTGCGGGGGCACTTGTACAAGCACCTGCAATAGCTATTAAAGTATAGGTACCTGATTGCATAGTGCTAATAGACTCTATACTAGGGTTAGGCAGAGTAGTTGTATAGTTAAGAGGGCCGTTCCAAAGGTAAGAGGCACCTGCTTGAGGCACTCCACCAGTTAAGTGTAGAGTTTGACCTTCGCAAATAGGAGAATTAGCACTTGCCCTAGCAACAGGGGTGGCATTTACATTTACTTGGACTCTGCTGGTAGCAGAAGAACAATTTCCCACTCTGGCAGTTACTTCGTAAAAGCCACTGTGGTTTGTTTGAAGATTAGTTAGGATAGGATTTTGTGAATTACTACTAAAGCCTGCTGGTCCTATCCAACTATAGGAAGCACCAGGAATTGTAGAAGCAAATAACTGAAGAGCTTGACCCGTACATGCTGCTCCACTAAGCGAAATAATGGGCGCTGGCGGAGTGTTTAGTACATTTATAAATACACTAGCCACGTTGGAAGTGCACGCGCCCTGACCGATAGCTACTACTTGATAAGTACCCGTAGCCGCAGTGGTAGCGTTAGGAATAATAGGTGAGTGAGAAGAGGAGGTAAAATTATCGGGTCCTATCCAGCTAAATCTTGCATTAGCAGTCACTCTTGCTGCCAATGCTATATCTTGGCCAGCGCAATAAGAGGTTTGTTGGGCCGTTATAATTGGGGCTTCAGGTTTTTGCCAAATGGTAATATTTATTTCTACAGGGGCAAATGAACAGGCTCCTAATTTTGCAGTTAGGGTATACGTGCCTGCGTGTTGGGTAGTTACATTAGCGATAGCGGGTAATCTTTGAGTAGAGCTAAAGCCATGAGGCCCGAACCATTGATAGGTAACTTCTGGAATTAGGTTGGCTTCTAGGTTTAGCGTTTGGCCTTCGCAAAGAGGGGCATTGCTATTTGCAAGAAGTTCTGTATTAATTTGGTTAACCTCTAAATAGGTAATTGTTGAGGAAGAAGTACAATTATTCACTATTGCTACCACAGAGTACATTCCCTGATCTTGGGTGCTTTGTATAGTTCTGCTTACTTGAATACCTGTGGCAGAAAATAAATTGGGGCCACTCCAAAGATAAGTAGTATTAGGTGATGGATTTTTTACTGAAAAAGTGGCTATGGTGCCTACACAAACTGGAGTTGTGCTTTGTACCTCTGGAGTAGCAGGAATAGGAGAAATATTGACAAATACACTAGAACTTGTAGAGGTACAGCCGCTTTGAATAGCTACTGCAGTATATATACCCGCATCTAGAGCGGTAATATTGGTTTTTGTAGCTAGGAGCCCAGAAGAAGAAAATCCATTGGGTCCTAACCAATGCACAGTAATGTTGTTATTATTTACACTAGCTATTAGCCGCAAGGTTTGCCCTTCGCAGAGGGGGGGAATGCTTCTTACAATAGGGGCAGCTGGAATAGGGTTTATCGCTACGCTAATGTTACTTGTTGCGGAACGGCAACCATTAAGTTCGGCCCATACTGTGTAAATTCCTGCGTTAACAAGTGCTGCATTAGGAATAAGAATGCTATTACTAGTAGTGGTAGTAGAAAAATTGTTGGGGCCCTGCCAATAATAGGTTACATTACCCGTGGTTGATAGAGCAGTAAGTATTAAGTTATTTCTTTGGCAGATAGGAGCATTTGAAAAGACAGCAGGCCTTTGGGGTAATGGATATGTGCTTACTCGTGTTGTAGCAGAATTAGAGCGGCAGCCATCGATTAACGTAGTTACGGTGTAAACTCCCTCTTGAAGTGTAGTGGTAATAACGCGATTAATGGTAGGACCAGTAGCTACAAACCCATCGGGTCCGTTCCAGATGTAGGTGGCTCCTGGAGCTATATTTCTAACAGATAGGGAGACTACATTACCTAAGCAAACGGGTGAATTAGAAGTAATAATAGGCGATGCAGGTTGTGTAGGAATAATTATGCTAACAAAAGTAGGAGCAGAAGTACAGGCATTTAAAATAGCACTTACTGAGTAAATTCCACTTTCGGCAATGCTAGTCAAGGTTCGATATACTGTATCGCCTGTAGCTAGGAAATTTTGAGGTCCGCGCCATAGGTAGCTAGCGCCCGGTGTTCCGTAAGCAATTAATTCTAGCGAATTTCCTATGCAGATATTTCCATTGATAAGTACTTTGGGTGGCAAAGGCCGAGGCTTTACTTCAATAGCAAAGGATTGTACTTCACTGCTACAGCCTCTATCAATAGCTACGATACTATAATTACCACTATCAAGTGTAATTAAATTTCTTTTTACCACCGAATCGGCACCAGTTTCTAGATTAAGTTGATTGGGTCCTTGCCAAGAAAAGAGGTAATTAGGACTTGGACTTATAATTTTAACTTTTAAGTCTTCCCCTTCGCAGAACTGGGTTTTATTAGGCAAAATGCTAAAAGTAGGCTTAGGAAGAATATCTACTTTTATAGCACCTGGTGCGGAAGTACAATGTTGGCTATAAGCTACTACATGATACAGACCTGCTTGATTTAACTGGATATTAGGAATGGTTACACGAGAACTTGTAGAAGTGGTCTGAAAACCGTGGGGTCCGCTCCATAGGTAATGAAGTCCGGGATATTCTGTATTCAAGCCTAACACTAGCGTTTGCCCCTCGCAAACGGGGGGATTATAAGTAGGACGAATATCATAAGTAGGATTAATCACAGTAATGTGAGCAGTAGCGGGGTCTGAAATACAGCCGCTATCGGAGATTACAGTGAGGGTATAAATGCCCGAATAGGAGATAGCAGCTTGCCGCGTAACGATACGCCCTTGTTGGTTAAAGTTAGCTGGGCCCGTCCATTGGTAGATAGCTGCCTCTTCTACCTCCGAAGCTACCAAGCGAATTAATGAATCGCCTACACAAATAGGCGTATTGTGGGTGATAATTGGTCTTTGAGGCTTTTTACTAATAGGTACGTAAACGGAGCCTGCTTGCGACGTGCAGCCTCTTGCTACCGCAAATACTCTGTACCAACCTTCATGGTCTTTCGTAACACTAGGCACACCCGGAAAGGGATGTGGAAAACTATGAAAGTTAGAGGGTCCTATCCAAAGGAACCCTACGCCTTCTTCAAAAGCAGGATAGTTAAGAACTGCTAAGTTTAGCTCCTGACCTTCGCAAAGTGGTTTATATTGTTGAAAAATGTTGTAAAAGGTAGCATTAGGGGTAAGAGGAATTTCTTTCACGGTAATATGAATAGTAGAAGGGGGAGAAATACAATTATTTCTATTAGCAACTACAGTATACGTACCAGAATCACTGAAATCTACTAGGGGTATTTCAAAAAGGGGACCTGGCCCTGGAGCTGGTACATTAGCAGTAGTAGGACCGCTAAAATAATAAGTAACGTTAGGGCCAGAGCCTGAAACATTAAAGATAAGATTTTCTTTGCGGCAGACAGCGTTAGGCGCAATAATTTTAGGGGCGGGAGGTACAGCATTTAAAATGGCTCTAATTGGGCGTACGGTACTTGTACATCCTGTACTAAAGTCTACTGTTCTAAGGAAGTAAGTAGTAGTTGTATTAATGAAAGGAGTATTAAGAGAATACGGAGGAGTATTAGTTTCGGCTATAACGATATTATTTCTATCTAGAAGTTGTACATATACGTTAGGAGGATAGGTAGTACCGTCGTTATCTTTGAAGGTTATTTGACCGGGGGTACATAAAGAATCTTCGCGGATATTAGGAATTGGGTAAATAGGATGGACAGTAGCTTGAACAGGTGTTCTATTACTGCGGCAACCGGTATTTGCATTGAGGCTTTCTATAAAGAAGATGGAGGTGGTACTTAAAAGAGGCGTTGTGAGAGTATAGGGAGGAGAATTCGATATAGCAATAGGATTGCCTCCACTTGAATTTTCGTAGAGTTCAATTCTTGTGCCTACTGGAGTTGCCATAATTGCTGTAAAAGTGACTCTTCCCGCTCCACACCTTTCAACAGATTGCGCAGTAGGCGCAGCGGGGTTGGGATGAATACGGGCTACTGCTGTACTTCGATTAGGACTAATGCAACCTGTTATGGAATTTTCACTTTCTAGGAAAAAGGTAGTATGAGTAGTAATAATTGGAGAGTTAAGAATATAGGGACTACTGCTAACAGTTGCTATAGCTGTGCCACCGCTACTAACTAGATAAAGACGCACAATATCACCAAGAGCAGAGGGTATAATAGTAAATTGAACAGCACCAGTAGCGCAACGAGCTACTGTATCTGCGGTAGGGGCAGCAGGATTGGGAAGAATGGTTGCAATAGCTTGTGTTCTTGAGCTTGTGCAGCGATTAGTGTTGTGCACTACTTCTATGAAAAAAGTTGTAGTAGTGGTAATCGATGGAGTAGGTAGTAAGTAGGGCGAATTATTGGCAGTAGCAATTGGAGTACCGCCTTGTGAGCGAGAGTAGAGTAAAATTTGGGTACCCGCTTCTGTACCCATTGTAGCAGTAAAAGTGACAACTCCCGGGTTACACCTGCCTACAGGAGATACTAGCGGAGGGCTAGGTAAGGGGTTAACCGTGACCCAGATGGTACTAATAGGAGAATCGCAATTATTTTCTTTTACTTGTAGGGTAATTGCTTTGGTACCGCTACTGACCCAATTGATGGTGAAAGGACCTGCAGTAGTTAAAGATGTGGCTTGTTGGCAAACATCGCAGTTCCATAGAAAGGTAGCGTTATTAGTAATTCCACCTGTATAGTTAATTTGTATACTTTGGTTAATGCAAATTGTATTTAAGCTGGTTACAAAGCTAGAGCTAGGAATTCTATGCACGGTGATAGGAAGTGTAGTAATTCGAGAAGAGCATCCATTTTCAATTACTTGTAGACTGGTGTTGTAGGTTCCGGGCTGGCTCCAAGTGACGGTATGGGGGCCTACCGTATTGGCTTGGGTAGGCACCGCTTGGTCTCCAAAGCTCCATAGATAAGTAGCTTGTGCAGAGGCATTGCCCTCATAGGTAAAGGTAATACTTTGGTTTAAGCATATAGTATTTCCGTCTGTACTAAAAATAGAAGTAGGGATAGCATTTACGACTACTGTTTGAGTAGTTACTGCAGAGGAGCATCCGTTGGCAACTACCAGTAGGGAGATGATTTTAGTTCCTGCTTCGCTCCAGCTAATATTATGGGGGCCAGCGCCGCTTAGTCCGCCTACTGGTGCGTTACAGTTTTGGCAGTCCCAAGTAAAGTTACTACCCTGTGGCGCAATACCGTTGAAAGTGATTCTTAAGGTAGTATTTTGGCAAATACTAGTTTGGCTAGCAATAAAGTTGGAGCTAGGTAATAAATTTACAGCTACTGTTCGGTTTACTGTCGCCGAGCTACATCCATTTTGAATAGCAAGGATGGAAATATTTTTGACTCCACTTGAATTCCACGCAAGCGTATGTGGACCTATCGTGGAAGGGGGGGCGCCCTGGCAACCGTCGCAGTTCCAAATTAGAGTAGCATTAGGGCTTACACCTTCTAGGGTTACAGTAGTGGTTTGATTAGTACATATAGGGTTAGGACTTATTGAAAGTTGAGGATTAGGAATTCCATATACAATGACTTCACGCGTAGTAGTGGAAGAAGTGCAGCCATTTTCAATTACTCGAAGAGATATAATTTTAGTTCCCGGTGTCATCCACGAAACTAAATGCGGTCCTAGTACATTGCCACCAGGGGAAGCAGTGCCGCCATCGAAGTTCCAGTTATAAGTGGCATTAGCTAAAGCTATTCCATTAAAAACAACGGTTGCATTTTGCCCCGCACACACGTTAGGAGTAGTAATGAAAGAAGATGTTGGAATACGATTAACAGTAACGAATTGTGTAGCTACTGTAGAAGTACAACCATTTTCAATCACTCGGAGCTGAATAGTTTTGACTCCTGGTGTGGACCAACTAACTGTATGTGGGCCTATTTGAGTACCCCCCGGGGTAGCAGTGGCGTCATTATCAAAATTCCAGTTATACGAAGCAGCGCTACCTGCCGAACCATTGAATGAAATGGTAGTTGCTTCTTCTGCACACATAGTACTCCGTGAGCTATTGATGGCTGCTTGGGGGCGGTGAGTAATATTAAATGGTACATTTTTCAAAATCATTTGATTACCACACTGGTCTGTAATAATTGGGCCGACGAAGTTTAGTGTGTATTCTCCATTTTCTGTTATTTCTGAGGAAAATGTTACTTCCAGAGCTTGGCTAAAGCTACCCGTTCCACAACTTACGGTTGCTGGTACAACAGTACCGCTAGGAGTGGTGATAGTAAAATCTTGATTATCCACTGTAGAACATAAAATAGGCTCGCTAACTCGTACAGTAATTGTTTTACTTGTTGTAGTAGGGCAAGCGGGTGGAATTACTTCTAGAATGTTGGGACGTACGTTATCAAAAATAGAACTTGTTCCTGTAAAAGTTATACGATATCCTACAGCATTGGCAGACCAATTATTGACCATTAGTACGTAAGTTTGACCCTGGGTTACATTCAAGCCGGGCATGAAGCGAGGCTGTGAAGAATTATAACTAATATTTCCAGGCTGAGGGTCATTAGCATTTAGCCCTGTTTGTCCATTTTCCCCGGAAAAATTGCAACGCACAGGAGTTTGGTTAATGAGTTGGTTACAAGTGGTGTTGGTTAAATTATACAACGCAAAATCATAGTCTACGCTTGTTTCTATGGTAAATCCAAAAGTACCACTAGAAATAACAGTGAAAATATACCATACTGAATTAGTTTCTCCACCGCTTAGGCAGGTATTATTTCCTATATCTTCCCTTCTTCCTTCGCCCGAATAAGAAATATTTTGTTGGTAAGATTGTTGACAAACAGGAATTGCATTTTCACAATCTTGTTCGGGCCTTGAAAAAGGCTTTAATAAACTATTTCTTTTTTTAAGGGTAAGCTCTAAAGTTCTTGCGTATTCTTCTTTACTAATATTTAATTTTTTATAACCTTCGGGGTCGAATTGAGCAAGGACCGAGCCATAAAGAAACTGCAAGGTAAAAATAATAAATCGAATGTAACTATATTTTTTCTTCATGTCTTAAAAACAGTCAAGTAAGTTTTTACAAGTTAAGTAAAATGTTTAACTATTAATTGTCAACAACAATTTTAATTTGTTGGTTTAATAAAATTATATGCTCTTTTAGAGTATAAAGTTTAGAGAAAAATAAAATTCTGCTCAATTTGTAAGGCTGTAACTAAATTTTTCTGGTTGGGGGTAATAAAAAAGCACTAAAAGCTGGAAGCTTTTAGTGCTGAAAAGGGGAATTTACGGAGGCTTTACTCTTTTCGTATTTTGAATTGCTGTATTTTGCTGCCAGTATTAATTTGCAAAAAGTACCACCCAGGGTTTATAGAGGAGATATCTAGGTTTAGGGTGTTATCAGTAATTTGTTGGAAAGGAAATATGGTTTTGCCTAGTAGGTCTTTTAAAGTGAGAAAACTGCCTGGTTTTAGGTTACTAAGGTGTAAGGTACTAGTAGAAGGGTTAGGGTAAATTATAATTTCTTTTTTTTCTGAATCTAAATGGGATACAGCAACTGTTGGCTCGCAATAGTAGTTTAATATTGTTCCGCCTTCGCCCGATGCCCAGCCTTTTTGTTCATTAATAAAATGTAAGGAGTAGAGAAAGTTTTCAGTATTGCTACTTTGTGGTTTCCAAGAATTTCCTTCGTCATTGGTGTAAAGAATGGTCCCTTTTTGACCAGCTACCCATCCTTTTTTTTCGCTAACAAAAAATACGGTAGTTAGAGTAACTGGAATATTAATAGATAGTTCTTTCCAGGTATTTCCGCCGTCTGTAGTATGTAGGATAGTTCCATTTTCTCCTACAGCCCACCCGCTTTGTTCATTGATAAAGTGTATGCACTTGAGTTCACTTTGTGT
>JANWXU010000081.1 GCA_025057395.1 Bacteroidia bacterium
AATCAAAAAGTTTTAAATATTCCTCTCGAAAAGTTAAATATTTATGGAGGAGCCATCTCGATAGGGCACCCTTTAGGAGCAAGTGGAGCTAGAATTGTGATAAATCTCTTGCCTGCTTTACACAAGGTAAATGGAAAGTACGGCATGGTAGGAATCTGTAACGGAGGGGGAGGAGCTTCTGCTATTATCGTAGAAAAAGTATAGTAAATTAAATAATTAATAAATCAAAAAGCCACACTTAAGTGTGGCTTTTTTGTTGTAAAAGCTTTTTCAAGTATTAAAACTTTACTACTTTTTGCCGAACTTTTTGTTGGTATTTATATTCTAACTCTAGAAAGTAGATTCCCGCTGGCAAGCCCGATAAATCAAGCTCCCACTGGCGAGAATAATTGTCTGCAGTAGCTTGAATAGAAAAACCGCTTACCTCTTTACCCTTCAAGTCTAAAATGCGAACCATATTTCCTACCAATTCATTCTCATCAAAAGTTAAAATAACAGTTGAGGTAAATGGATTGGGGTAAATAGTGATTTTACTATCCTCTGGGCTGCTATTTAACCTGTTATTAGAGGTGGTAACAAAACTAACAGGATTAGTACTAAGAGAGCGATTACCACTTCTTAAAGAGCACAAGGAGCAATTAGTTTGTAACTGCACAGAGTAGCTAGTATTAGGCTGCAAATTAGTAAGCTGAATGCTAGTGGTAGGATGGGGCACTAAAGTCTGAACCCAACTAGTAGGACTACTACCCGTAATTCCGTAAGAAACAATATAACAAATAGCAGCCGAAGGTACAGCTTGCCAATTTACTAGTGCAGAAGTATTAGAAAGCACATTTATAGCAACATTACTAGGAGCCTGGCAATTAGGAACATCAATAGCAGGAGTTGTAAAACGGAGTACTTCAGAGGGTTCAGAAACGAGTCCATTGGCACAATTAGCAGTCACATTTACCTCATAATTTGTATTTCCTTGCAAGCCTTGAAGCAACACTGAGGTATTACTTACAGAAGGAATAAGCATAAAAGTACCATTAGGTAGAGCGCGATATTGCACATTATAGCTTTGCGCCCCAGGTACAGCCAACCAACTAAGCAATGCCCCCGCAGATTGATTTTGTACATTTAGCCCCCTAGGAGTACTACAATTTTGAGTGGTATGACCACGCAGTCTAAAAATCTGAGAAAGTGTTAAAGGTGTTTGTCGTCCCTCCTTGCAAATAGCTCGCATTTGAAACTCATATTCTAAATTAGGCACCAGGCCGCTAATCAACGTTCTAGTTGTAGGAGCAGCTACAGGCGTAGGATTAACAAATGCCCCATCGGGCAAAAAGCGATATTGAATAATATAGAACTGGGCACCTTCTATACTTTCCCAATTAAGCTCTAAATCGTTTTCCTTTTGCACAAAAGAAATGGCAGAGGGCGTTGGCATTCCTTGCACTACTAAGCTCTGCACAGCCATACAGCCCCTTGCGTCCGTCGCTTCTATTTGATAAGTACCACTATTGAGCCCTGTGAATACCCCTGAGGTATTTGAGGCAACTAAAGTACCCCCTGAAAATAGTCGATAGTTTACTGGAGGCAAAGCTTCCAAAAGAGTTGCAGTGATGCTACCTAGAGCTGCACAAGTTTCATTTTGAACATTAGTACTTAATTGTAAACTTATAGGGGATGGAACTACTAAACGAACTCGATTACTTTCGCAAATACCCCGATTACTTGCTGAAACAAATACTTCCCCCGAACTCCAGTCATTTAATCGTACCCTGCTGCTATTCCCTTCAACTACACGAATAGGAGCGAGTGCTGTGCTGGAAGTATAAATATAAAATCGGTCACCAGCAATAGCTCCCTGTCTTAATTCCAATTCAACAGAATTGGAAATACAGGTAGCAAAAATATTGGCTATAGGCACACTGGGCTTAGAAAGTAAATCAATAATTACTGGTACCCGGTTACTTTCACATTGGCTATTAGCAGCTGCTAGGTAATATGTAACACTTTCTTCTATATTATCAAGAGTTATTAGGTAGGGTGAAACAGAAGTACGAGTAATTAAATTACCGCCTACCTCTCTATCATATAAACGGATTTCAGTTATACTTCCACTACGAGTATTCACCGTTATGGTAAGCAAGTTAGCATCACAAAGCCGGTAGTTGGAATTTACGACCGGTGCATCGGGCTGGATTTCCGAGCGTATTACTACAGGTCTCCTAATACTCTCACAATTACCTATTACGGAAGAAGCATAGTAAGTAGTAGTTCCTCTAGGAGGCAATAAGCTAATTTCATATGGAAAAGTATTATCTGTAACCACCAAATTACCACCCGTGATAGCATCATATATTCTAACTTCAGCGGCTATATTGTTTTCGAGTGTTACAGTTAAAGTAACTAAACCAGAGCCACAGTGATTAATATTTGCCACGTTAGGCACCACGGGGGAAGGTAAGTTAGTTACCTCTACCAACTTTTTCTCACTTTCACAGTTGCCGCTTACGGCTGTCAAATAATAAGAAGTTACTCCTAAGGGAGGATTTACTTGAAAAGTATAAGGTGACTGTTGCAAAGTTTGGAGTAGTGAGAAGTTAGCGCTATAGAGGCGCATCTGAGTACCCGCAATAGCCCCCATAGCAGCAGTGATAGTGAAAGAATTAGCATTACAGCCCACCAAATTATTAGAAACTGGTGCCGAAGGCACTAAATTAATTCTGACAGGAACCCGAATTCTAGGACTTTCACAGTTATCAATACTAGCAGCAACAAATAAAGTTGTATTAACTGAAATATTATTTATTATTACCTCAAAAGGAGGTTCTAAACGAGAAGCTAAAAGATTAGAACCAAATTCAGAATCATATACGCGCACCCCTGTTCCTGGAATAACTCCCATAGTAGCGGTAATTGTAACTCTACCAGGACCGCAGCGAGAAATTGCACTTACTGTTGGAGAAGAGGGAGTAGAAAAAACAGAAGCTACTACAGGTATTCTTTCACTTTCGCACTCTCCTAGAGCAGATGCTAAATAAAAAGTCGTAGTTTGTTGTAACAAAGGCAATGTCAATACCCACGGAAATCCTTGCCGAAGTGCTAGTAGACTACCCCCTTGCGGAGCATCATAGAGGCGCATCTCATTACCACTTACAATACCCATATTAGCAGTAACGCTAATTGGTCCCGTACCACAGCGCGTCGTATTCTGAGCACTTGGAACATCAGGCACAGGACGAATAGAAACAACTACACGTGTTCTTTCTCCTTCACAATCCTGAATTCTGGAGGCTATAAAATAAGTATTAGTAGTTGTTAAATTGAGAGAAAAGGTATAAGGAGGACTATTCAAGGATTGTATTATATTTCCTCCTACGGGTTGCGTGTATAATACGAATTCGCCATTAAAGCCGGTAGGAGTTGCGATACTCAAAGTAACCACTCCTGGGCCGCACCTAGTTTGAGAATTTACATTAGGAGCCAAAGGAATAGGTCTTATTTGCACTACAAAAGGAATTCGTTCACTTTCACACGTTATACTACCTGATACTCGCTGAGCAGCACTTAGATAGTAAGTAGTTGTATTTTGTACAAAGGGTAAAGTAATTAAACTTTCAGAAGTAGAAGTAATTAACTGGCCGCCTTCTGGGGTATTGTAGAGTCTAAACTCCGTACCTGGTATTTCGCCAAAAGTAGCAGAAAAGCTCACAGCACCTGCTCCACACCTAGTTAGGTCACGAACTATTGGTGCCGAAGGAGCAGAATTAATATTCACAACTGCTAAAGCTCTTTCACTTTCACAATTTTCCAAAGTAGTAGCAATGAAAAATGTAGTAGTTGTATTTACTGAAGGTGTGCTTAATAAAAATGGTTCATTTCTATCAATAGCTATGGGTAGCCCCCCCGTAGGCTGGGTATAAAGGCGCACCTCCTGGTTACTAGAGATAACAGGTAGCAATACACTAAAAGTTGCTACCCCTTGCCCACACCGTTGAATAGTATTCACTGTAGGCGATTGCGGAATGGGGCGCACTATTGCATTTACCAAAGTCCTGGTAGTACTAGTACACCCGGTAGCAGTATTAATACTTTCTAAGTAAAAGGAGGTGGTAGAAGAAAGCTCAGGAATACTGAGCTCGAAGGGAAAAGTATTATCTTGAGCTATGGGCTGTCCACCCAAAGATACAGTATAGAGCAATATTTGATTGCCTGGAATAGCTCCCATGCGAGCCGTTAAAGTAACAACCCCTGTACCACAGCGCTCTACATCATTAGCCTGTACAGGAGTAGGAAATGGATTAATAGCTGTTACCACAGGTCTGCGACCGCTACGACAGTCAGTACTACTATTAAAAACTTCTAAAAAGAAAGTAGTGGTCTGGTTAACTACCGGAGTTACTAATTCATATGGAGGGGTACTAGCAACAGAAAGCACGTTCCCCAAAGTAGGCAAGCTAAATAAACGAATTTGCGTTCCAACCACATTACCCATTTCAGCAGTGATAACTAAGCTTCCTGCTCCACACCTTGCTACGTCGAATGCAGAGGGCAAACTAGGTATAGCGTTAATTATTACTTCTACCTTTACTCTCTCACTCTCGCAACTATTGGTAGTAGAAAATGCGCTCACATAAAAAGCACTATTAGTACTTACAAAAGGTAAGGTAACCTGAAAGGGCAAGGTATTGGTAGAAGCTACCAAGGTATTAGATACTGCATCAGCATATACCCGAACTGCATTACCTGCCGGCGAATTCATTGTTACGGTAAGAGTCACACTTCCTGCGCCACAACGACGTACATCAAAAACAGTAGGCTTTGCCGGAATAGGCAATATATTGGCAATAACCTGGCGACGCCCGCTAGTACATCCTGTTAAAGTATTGCGGCTTTCCACAAAAAAGGTAGTAGTGGTATTAATAGGAGAAGAAATAAGCTCATAAGGACTGATATTATCGGTACTAATAGCTATACCTCCACTATTTTGTTCATATAAAGCTAGTTCATTGCCTGCAGGACTACCCATCGTAACGGTAAATGTAACTACTCCACTTCCACACCGAGTCACCTGGGCAAAACTTGGTTCCCCAGGAATAGGATGAATGATAGCAGTTACTGCGACCCTTTCACTTTCACAATTCGTAGTAGCATCAAAAGCGCTTACAAAAAATTGGGTAGAGGCTGTTAGGTAAGGAGTAGTCATGAAGTAAGGGAAATTTGAGGCACTATTAATAGGATTGCCTCCACTAATTTGAGTATACAGGCGCATTTCTGTAGCAGAAATACTTCCCATTGAAGCAGTAACACTTACCACTCCCTCTCCACAACGAGCCGAAGCCATAGCCGCAGGACGAGAGGGCACTGAACGAATATTTACAGCTACCGAAGAACGCAAACTGCTACAACCTGTTGCTATGCTAAAAGCCTCTAAGTAAAAAACAGAAGAGGTTTGTACTCTAGGTAAAACTAGCTCAAAAGGAAAATTTTGAGAAACTGCCAAGGGCGTTCCACCTGTAGTAGTACTATATATCCGAACTTCAGACCATAAATTACTTGAATTGCTTAGAGAAATAGTTACTGCTCCAGCCCCGCAACGGCTAATATCAACAGCTGTGGGAGTAACCAAAGAAGGATGAATAGTAACTACCACGGGCGTACGAATACTTTGACAGCCATTGTTAGTATTTACACTACTTGCGTAAAAAGTTGTAGTGGTAAAAACGGCATCAATTACCAGTAAATAGGGGGCACCTGTAGCTGTAGCAATCCAATTACCCCCCGTTTCAGCGTCATAGAGCCGTATTTGATTACCTGCAGGTAAATTCATGAAGCCAGTAAGAGTTACACTACCAGGACCACAACGAGAAACATTATTAATTCTAGGAGGTGCTAGTTCTGGTGTAACTGTGGCTACTACCCTCGTCCTTGGACCTTCACAGCCCGTATTAGTATTTACGGCACCTATATAAAAGGTAGTAGAAGTAAAAAGAGTGGGCGTTACTAATTCAAAAGGAAGTGTATTATCACTTGCCAAAATGTTAGCTCCCGCTTCAGAATCATAGAGTCGAACTTCATTAGCATTACCCACAGAAGCACTATTTACTGAAAATACAGCACTGCCCAAGTTGCATAGACTACCTACTGTTGCAGAGGGGGCAAATGGAGGCGTATTTACACTTACCACTACAGGTACCCTACTACTTGCACATCCTGTGGCAGTAGTAATACTTTCTATAAAATAAGTAGTTGTAACATTCTGAGGACCTAACTCAATTTCATAGGGAACTAAGTTATCTTGAGCTAGCAGAGTTCCTGCGCTAAGGCGATTATAGATCCGAATTTCACTACCGGCTACTGCCCCCATAATAGCAGTAATGGTAGCTCTTGCTCCTTGGCAAACACTAACTGACCTTACTATTGGAGCATCAGGGATAGCATGAATCGTGGCTACTACTTCTACTCGCTCGCTTTCGCAGCCATTTGTTGTATTTTGACTACTTATAAAAAAGGTAGTAGTAGTACTAATCGAAATAGAAAATTCATAGGGTGCTGTATTATCTTGAGCTAATAGCTGTCCCCCTAAAGGAGCATTGAATAAACGAATTAAATTTCCTGTAGGCAGCCCCATAGTAGCTGTTATCGTTACTATTCCTGCCCCACACCGAGACACGGAAGTAGCCGTAGGAGCACCTGGAGCAGGCGTATTGCTCACTACTATCAAAACAGGCGTTCTATTCTGACTAGTGCACTGCGACTGAGTACGCACCCCTTCTAAATAGAAAGTAGTAGAAGTAGTGATAGCAGGAGTTAAAAGCTCATACGGCGGCTCGGAATTAGTACTAATGGGCATACCACCCGTACTTTGAGTATATAAAAGAACTTGGTCTGCCAAAGGATTATTAAGTACAGGAATAATTCGTGCACGGTTATTAATCCCACAAACCGTTTGAGTAGAAGCAGAAGGAGCAGCCGGCACTAACTCAATAGATACAATAACAGGTACTTTATCACTTTCGCATCCTGTATTTTCATTAAAACTTGTTAAGTAGTAAGTTTGAGTAGCATTGGTAAAAGGCGTTAGTAATTCAAAGGGTGAATTATTTGCACTATTTAGAGGAATTTGCGCATCCTCTGCATCATATAGACGAATTTCTGTACCTGCTGGGGCATTCATAAAAGCTGTTAAAACAACTTGCCCAGCACCACAACGCTTAGTATCAAATGCAATAGGAGTACCAGGACGATTTATTATACTAGCGGTTACCTGCACCCGTGGACTTTCGCAGGCTGTCAGAGGATTAAAAGTAGCTATCCAAAAACGCGTAGTAGTATTGAGAAGGGGAGTATTCAGAAAAGCCGGATTGGAACTAGTAGTTTGTATAGGTACTCCACCACTAGCAGCAGTATATAAACGTGTTTCTAAATTAGACTCGCTGCCGCTAACAGTAAAAGTTACAGAGCCACTGCCACATCGCGAAACAGAAACTACCTGCGGCGCTGAGGGCAAAATAGTATTAATAGTAACAGTAACTGGAAACCGAGTGGGGGATTTGCAACCTGTTTCTGTATTCTCTGCCTGTAGATAAAAAGTAGATTGAGTAGTTACATTAGCAATTGTTAGCTCATAGGGTGCTTGAGATTTACTAGCTACTAGCCTACCTTCTATTAATTCAGTAAATACATTAATTCTCATATTATTCGGGCTGGCCACCAAAGCTGTAATAGTAACGCTTCCAGCCCCACAACGCACTACATTATTTGCCGTTGGAGTAGAAGGGTTAGCAGCTACTTTAGCCAAGACTGGTAAGCGATTGCTAAAACAGCCAGTAGCTGTATTTAACAAAGCAATGTAAAATATGGTAGAAGTAGAAATATTAGGAGTCTCTAAGGTAAAGGGTGCAATTATATCACCAGAAAAAGGAATAGAAGCACTTTCTGAAGTGTATAAATAAGCTTCATTAGCGCTCGGATTTCCTGCACTAACAGAAAAGGTTCCTACTCCCCCTTCACAAATGGTGATATTACTTACTCTGGGTTCTGCAGGTATAGGTTGAATTTGTGCAGTAATAGGGATACGCGCTGAGGCACAATTTGTTGATGTTTGTAGCTTTTCTAAATAAAAGACTGTAGTAGTAGTAATAAAGGGAGTTGATAAAGCAAGGGGAGGGCTAGAAATACTAGCAATAGGAGCACCATTTACAGAAGAAGTGTATAAATTAACCTGCATTCCTGGTTCTAATGGCTCTAGCGAAAAAGTAACTGCTCCAGCTCCACATCTTGAAACAGCACCAGTAAAAGTAGGAGGTGAGGGTAATGGTATAGCATTGACAGTGTACATAACCCTTATACTCTCACACCGCAAAGAATTATCAAAATGAGCAATATAATAACTTGTTATACCCGTATTATTAAAGCCCGTAGTTAAGGTATAGGGTGGAATTGCGTCTACTGCAATAGGTATATTTGCATCCGTACTGGTATACAAGCGAACTTCTGCACTTAATGGAAGTAGATTAGATATAGTAAATGTAACCATTCCTGCGCCGCATCGAGTTATATTTTGAGCTTGGGGCATTATAGGGCTTGATAATAGTCGAACATTTACAGGAACTCTTGTACTTGCACATTGAGTAGCAGTATTAAAGGCTTCTACAAACCAAGTCACATTGGTTTCAGCAAAAGCACTTACCTCATAAGGCGCAACAAAATCGCTACTTACAGGATTTCCGCCTACAGGCTGCGTAAAAAGACGTACACCATTAGCTTGGGCAAGGTCTATAGAAACAGTAATAGTAACAGGGCCTGGCCCGCAACGCTGCACATCACTTGCAGAGGGCGGCGGAGGCGGCATATTTATAAGCCCACTACTTGCAACAGCTTCACTTTCACAACCTGTTACCAAGTCTAAAGAAGAAAACCAATAAGTAGTATTTTGTGTAATAACTCCGCTAGTAGTGTATTGATAGGGAGCTATAGCGTCTGTAGCAAGTAAATTACCTATCTGCCCATTATTATTGCTGTAAACCCGAAGCTCCTGAGGATTGCTACCTAAAAAAGTAGCATTAAAAGTAGCTTGGGAAGTAGTATTGCATAAAAATACATTTGGCACTATAGGCGGACTTGGTAAAGTATGAATAATAGCTACTATGGGCGTACGAAAGCTCTCACATTCTGGGGTAGCTGAAGCCAAATAAAAGGTAGTAGTAGTAGAAATAATACTAGTTTGTAGCTGATACGGTGCCATTGTAGAAACACTAATAGGAACGCCTCCTACATTTTGAGTATATAGCCGCATGATGCTACCTGCTGGTTGCCCCATTGCGGCAGTAAAAACTACGTTTCCTGCCCCACAGCGCGCAACATTCGCAGCGCTAGGAGTACCTAAAATTGTACTAACTGACACAGAAAAAGCAAGTCTTGCGCTTTCACATCCGGTGCTAGTATTATAAGAAGCAATGTAATAAGTTCCGCTCTGCGGAATATTCACACTAATAGTTGTTGGTACATTAGCAGAAGCATTGAAAGTACCTAGCAAATTTCCGCCGCTTGAAGCATCATATATACGAAACTGATTGCCTGCCGGATTTCCCATTATAGCAGTAAAAGTAACTTCTCCAGGACCGCAACGAGATAAATTACTCGCCTGAATGATAGGCGTTCCTAGTACTTCATTATTTACAGTTACAGTAACTGGAACTCTAGTGCTAGCACAGCTTGTGAGCGTATTATAACTCTCTAAATACCAAGTAACAGTTTGAGTAGTACTTGCCGTGAGCAAATAGGGAGCGCTAGTAGCAACAGCTAGGGGAGTATTATCACCTAAATTGGCATACAGCCTTATTTGATTACCCGGCGGATTACCCATAGTAGCAGTAATAGTTACACTTCCCCCTCCGCAAATAGGCACATTAGGCGCCGAAGGACTTCCCGGCGGCCCCGCTATAATAGCTTGAACAGGAACAACTTGGCTTTTACATCCCCCTAAAGCCGTAGCGTATATACCATAGGTAGTAGTCTGCGTTAAGAAGGGAGTGGTAAGTAAATACTCTCCATTAGCATTAGGAGTAGTACTAGTGGCTATAATTGTGTTATCAGGATTGCCAACATCTGTAACCAAATGAATAGCATTTCCTGCGGAAGTTCCCATCAAAGCCGTAAATACTACACTACCCGCTTGACAAAGACCCAGGGTAGTATTATTAATAATAGGACTTGCTGGGTTACCGGTTGCACTTGCAATTACTCGTACTCTTTTACTTTCGCAACCTGCACTCACGCTGCTTGCTATCCAATACTGTTGAGAAGTTCCTAAAGGCAAAGGCGGAGTAATAAAAGTGGCAGGAGAAGTTGTAAAAGTTGCAATAGGAACTCCCCCCGTTTCAGAAGTATAGACTAAAAGAGAATTAGGTGTAACAGGAGGATTGGAGGGAGGACCAAAAGAAAAGGTAATTGTTAGTGGGCCTGCATCACAACGAGCTACTGTTGCCGGTGCAATAGGAGGCGAAGGACAGTCTGAAAAAACAGCAAATGCTTTATTTATAAATTGTCCTGTTAAAGCGGGTGCGGTTCTACGGTAAGGACCTACACCATCAGCTGGTGCAGGCTGACCACCAGCATCTGGAACGGCAATCCATCCATTACTGGTATATTCCTTAACATAGCAACTATTTCGGTTAAAAGAAAGCCCCTCCAACGAAGCTGGCCACTCAAATGTTAAAGTTACATCATTATTAGGGAAAGTATTAGGAAAGTTAGTTACACCTGGTGTATAGGTGCAACTAGAAATAGAATTAGGACAAGCTTCATTAATAAACCAAGTAGCCTTAGCTACAGAACTGAAAGGTGATGCCGCAATAGTAGGAACAGCATATACGTTTGCAACTACCCGAACGCCAAAGCGATCAGGAGCCAAATTACTATTAGCAAGAGTATTACGAAGCGTAACGGGAGCATAAAACTGTGAAGTACCCACAGCATACTTAATCGGATTATAAAATCCGGCATTATTAGTTCCACTAGAGCCCCCGCCTACACAATCTCTTCGTAACATGCCACTTCCCTCAGTAACAACATAACTATTTTCACTTCCTCCAGAGATAATAGGCTGAACTACAGGAACACCATTATTGACCTGTGGATAACACACTAGTGTAAGATCGTAATTACCAATCTCAATTTTACCCATCTGTAAGTCCAGCAATTTATTAATATTAATAGGGGCTAGGAGAGTTAACTTTTGTTGAGAATTAACAGTGTTGATTCTTAGATTATCAATAATAGGGGTTCCATTGCTAGCAAACTTTACATTTTTAGTCACTTGATTCATATAGTCTTCAGAATAAAAAGCAGTAAGGCCCCTATCATAAATCATTATAGTTCCGTTATCTAATATATTCTCTAATGCTTCTCCTACCCTTCCATAACTACCTATATTGCAGAGTACGGGAGCAACTCCGCTCTGGAGGCAGAAAAAGTTCACAGAATCTGGAGCTTGGGGGCTAAATCTATCTACATGTAGATAAGAAAAATCCCCTTGGAAGCCTGGGGTAGAAGGACTAACATCATTGCCATTATCTAGCCAGGGAGTGTAGTCAACATTAGGTAAGGTACTAAAAATCAAATCAGAAGGTTGAGGCGTATTCAAAATGGTAGTTCCCGGCGCAAAAGGACATAAGCCCGAACTTCCTCCTACACTTTGTACTCCGTCCACATAATTAGCCACTGTTTGGGGGTTATTATCGCCCCACCAATTAAAACTTGCATTAAAAATTCCTTGACGCGGAGTAGTGGGAGTAAAGCTGGGCACATTAGCGGTTACTATATTACGCGAATTATTAACCACTCCTACGCGATTACCTGCTAAGTGGTTATTTCTAAAAGAAATATTGGAAAGCTGACTACCTAAAAGCCAATATTCTAACCGAATAGCACTTTTGAACTTGGAAACATAATTTTGCTCTATATTAAAGGTTTGCGATACCGGGGAGGAGGTTTGATTCAGATAGTAAAATTGAAAAGCAGCTCCTACGTCATTGGCCTTATTAATATCATGCCCCGTAAAAGTATTTTGCTTAATTTCCCAATTACAGGGACTATTTTTATAATCAAAAGAAAGGGCATGAAAAGCTCCTGGCCGCACAGAACGAAAAGTATTTATCCAAGTGGCATCCGTTTCAGCAGCTACACTTAATGTTAGCGGCGCAAAAGAAGAGGTAAATGTGTTGATATTAAAATTATTTTCTCCTTTCGCATCTTTGATATATATCCCCGTATTAGAAGGAAGGTCGAAATTATTTCCTCGGCTAATAAAGTACTCAATAGTATTATTTTGAATGGTAATATTCTGAAGAGAACTTGCTATTACGCCGTAATCCGAAAGTCGAATAATTCTTCCCCCCCATAAGTAATCATTCACATTGGCATTAAGGTTAGTAGTAGTACTGTTATTATTTCGAAAGGTATTATTCAGAATAAAAATATTTTGGAAAACGGTATTGGCAGTATTTTGGAAATTAGACACTAAGTTTTTATTTACTCGAATAGATAAAACAAGATTACAATGCTGATTCCAAAGGAAAGTGTTATTAGAGATAGTAACATTGCTACAATTTCTAGGTAAAGTAGCCGGCGCGGCATTAGGACAGTGAGAATTATTACGAACAGCTATTTCCAAGCCCACTTCGCTACTTACAGCAGAATTTCCCTCGATAGTATTATTATCTATCAAAGCATTACTAACATTTTCTAGATAAATACCATGGAATTGATTAGAAGCAGTTTTAATAATATTATTTTGAATTAATAAATTATTAAATACACCCCCTAAGATATTAGGATTACTTCCTGTACCAGGGCAAGGAACATTTTGCCCGGGAGAAGTTAGAAAAATAGGTGTATTAATATTTTCGAAATGGTTATGGGTAATTCTTATGAAATTCGAATTATTATTTAGAATGTTAACTGCATTAATAGCAGTGCCATGGTTATTACCCGCTACTTGAGGGTTTTCAGCATTAGGGGTACCACCAACATTTTTGAAGTATAGGCCAGTAATAGTTATGCTATCTACACCTGCTGCTAAGCTAAAAATATAGCCAATTTGATTTTCTCCATCTATTATAGGAGCGTCTACCTCCGGTCCTTTTTGACCTCCACTTTTAGGCTTGCCTATTATAGTTAATTTAGAAGTAGTAATATTTAAGTTTATATCGCCTGTATAAGTAGCGGGAGCAATGAAAATAGTTTTAGGAATATTGGCATTTGATGGATTAGCACCCCAGGCATTAGCAGCTGCTATAGCAGCACTTATTGTTTTGAAAGGATTTTGTTGTGTTCCATTGCCACTTCCTGGCACACTACTATTTTTATCTACGTACCAAGATTGAGAATAAGCAATGGATATACATAGAAAAAAAAATATAAATAGCCTAAATAGAAAAGTTAAGCTTTTCATTCTTTTATTGATTTTAGTTTTTTATTTTTAATGATGAGCCAAGAGGATTAGCCTATGGAAAGTACACTTGTTAATCACTAAGGAGCATACTATTTCCATAAAACCTCTTAATAGCTAACAAATTTAATATGTTGATATTAATAAAATAAGACATTAAACATAAAATTTGCTTTATTTAAAACTTGACGATTGAAATAATTAGTGCTCGGGTACTAAAGCTGGCAAAGAAGGAGTTGTTAGGAGGGGAGTAGGCTCACCCGGAAGGGGCTCCATGGGGGGTTCTTCTTGGGGTAAATTAGGAACATAGGGGCGCGGCCTAATAAAATCTGTTTCAATTATTTTTTTCATTTTAGCTTCCGACTCTGGAGATAAGTTACCCTTCAAATACTTTTCTATCATTAAACTTGCAATAGGAGCTGCCCATACGCCTCCCCATCCTGCATTTTCAACAATAACAGCGATAGCAATTTTAGGGTCTTCTTTAGGTGCAAAAGCAAAAAATACAGAATGATCCTGACCATGAGGGTTTTCGGCAGTACCTGTTTTACCGCAAACTTTAATACCTGGAATATAAGCATTCCATCCAGTTCCGCTGGAAACAACACTTTCCATAGCATCAATTATTATATTGAAATAAGTAGTATCAATAGGAATAACATGCTTTTTAAACTTTTTTTGCATAGAGGCTGGTTGGTTAGGAAAGCGTCTAAAAAAGTGGGGCTCAATGTAATAACCTTTGTTGGCAATAGCACAGACCACATTTGCCATTTGCAAGGGCGTCATAGTTACCTCGCCCTGGCCAATAGAATTACTTACAATCCACATCCCGTTCCATTTATTGGTTCCATAGCGGCGATCATAGAATTTATTCGTAGGAATTAAACCCGATTTTTCATTCGGTAAGTCTACTCCAGTTTTTACCCCTACACCGAACATGTTCATATACTTACGCCAATTATTATAGGCTTTATACACACTATCAAAGCGCGAGCTTCTCCGAATCATATCTACATATAAGGAGGCGAAATATACATTGCAAGAATACTGAATTGCACCGTGTAAAGAAAGGGGCCCTGGGTGTGAATGGCACCGTGGTCTTCCTTGAGGGTTACGCGCAAAGAAACCGGGGCAGGGGTAAACAGTTTGTTCTGTGATAATTCCTTCCTGCAGAGCAATAAGGGCATTGAGAATCTTAAACACAGAGCCAGGGGGATACATAGCCATAAGAGGACGATTAAAAAGGGGATTGAGAGAGTCTTTGCTTAATTTTCGCCAATTTACGTTTACTTCGGTACCTGAAAGAAGACTAGGATCAAAAGATGGGGCGCTTACAAAAGCAAGAATTTCACCAGTTTTGGGTTCAATAGCCACAATGCTCCCTACTTTATTACGCATTAACTGCTCCCCGAAAACCTGTAAATTAGCATCTACAGAAATTTCCATATCCCACCCCTTTACAGGCTGCACATCATATTTTCCTTTGGCGTAAGAATCCACCTCTCTGCCTCGTACATCTACCATTACTAACTTAGTCCCTTTTTTTCCACGCAATTCTTTTTCATAATAGCGTTCCAGCCCTGAAATACCAATTAAATCCCCCATACGGTAATAATTATTAGAACTTACAATATCACGATTATTAACCTCCCCCAGATAACCTAAAAAATGCGCTCCCGAATGAAACAAATATTGCCTAGTATTTCTCACCTCTTCGGAAAAACCACGGCACCGCCATAAATGCTCCTGTAATAAGGAATAAGTTTCAAAACTAATTTGTTTTTCAAAAACCGAGGGCTTAACCCAAGAATAAGCTTTGGCCTGCTCAATTCGCTGGCGTATAGTGGCACGACTAAGCTTTAAATATTTCTCAAAAATGTAAGTATCCTGAGGAGGAATATGCAATTCATTAGGGGTAATAAATAAATCAAAACTCGGAAAGTTGGTAACATAGATTCTTTTATTTCGGTCATAAATCGTTCCGCGGGCAGGTTGCAAAGGAATAGTTTTAAAAGAGTTTTTTTCAGCCCTACTGGAATAATCGGCACTTATCACCTGTAAAAAGAAAAGTCGGCAAATAAAAATAAGAAAAATACAACCCCATAAAAATAGAAGCCATTGCCTCCTTTCCTTGTAATCATTCATGCGGCTGATTTACGAAAAAAGAGAATGGTAAATAAGATACTCCAAAAGCAGGTATAAGCCCAAGAAAAAAATATTTTTTGAAGCGTAAAAAAAGAAAAATCAAAGTCAGCTAATACGTTATACACTATCTCATAGATAAGGGCTAAAGGGAAAATATAAATCATTTGCCAGCGTAGAGATTGCTGGGCAGGCTCTATCACCTCCGTAGGATTAATTACAATTTGGGGAGAAATAAGCTTTACCCAAAATCCACGCAAAGCTACTATTAGTAAAGAAGAAAAGGCATGAGCACCAATCGGAAAAACTAAAAAGTCAATTATTAATCCTACAGCAAAAGCTAGTAGGAAGACCACTGTTAAAGAAAAATGATAGGAAAGCATTAAAAGGTATACGAGAAATACCTTAGGCGTAGCTAGCTCACTAATAACAACTACTGGAGATTGAAAAACTATCTTCTGCAAAAAAATAAATACAATTAGGCCTATAATTACTTGCCTTAAACTATTCATTGAGCAACCTGTGAAAGCAAAGAGTCTATCTCATTTTTTCTTTTATGCCTTACTAAGTAGGCGTAGTCTAATTTGCGAAAATCAGAGCTCAATTTCACTTTAATGTTGTAAAAACCGTCCGCTTGGTTATCCGCAAAAGAATGAATAGTCCCGATTATATACCCCTCGGGAAAAATAGAACTATAGGAACTACTAACTACCGTATCTCCTACTGAAATCTTGTAGTGCAAAGGCACATAAGAAAGAGAGCCATATTTTACATCTCCCCCCTTCCACTGAAACAGGGTACGGACATTATTGGAAGTAATTTGGGCATTTAGCTTAAAATTTTTATTTAATAAGCTCATAGCCAGGGAGTAATTTTCACTTACTTTCGTCACTATCCCTACAATTCCTCCGTTAGAAACAACCCCGTAATCTTCCTCCACGCCGTGTTTTCTACCAATGTTTAGAATAAGGTAATTATAGTTAGAATTATTAGAATTGTAGATAACACGGCAAGGAATGTAGTCAAAACTTGCAGAATCCGATGGAGCAAATTTTTTGCGATATAGAAATTTTAGAGAATCAGACTGATAATGCCGCAACTGATTCAACTGCGACTGCAAATGAATAAGCTGCGTTCTTAACCAAATGTTTTCTTTTAATAACCTAGCGTTTTGATCGCCCAAGTTAAAGTAGGTAATCCATCGAGCATTCCAACTTTGAATAACCCCTGTTACAGAAAGGATAAAATCTTGAAATACTTTATTTTGATTTTTATTAAAGTTTACCAGTAACCAAAGAGCTAAAAACTCTAAGATTAGAAATAATATTACATTACGATAATTGTATATTAATACCAAAAGTCTTTCCACTACTGCAATAAATAGCGGTATTTTTTGAAGTTTTTTAGCGCAATTCCCGTTCCGCGTACCACCGCACGTAGAGGATCATCAGCAATATGGACAGGAAGCTTAGTCTTTTCAGAAAGACGAATATCCAAACCTCTTAGAAGAGCACCTCCTCCTGTTAAGTGAATACCTTGCTCATAAATATCGGCTGATAATTCAGGAGGCGTTTGCTCCAGTGCCTTGAGAACAGCTTCCTCAATTTTTTGTATAGATTTATTAATTGCGTGAGCTATTTCCTTATACGAAACTGTAATCTTTTTAGGAATCCCAGTCATTATATCTTTACCCTGAATTTCAAAGTTATCAGGAGGATTCTCTAGTTCCGGTAAAGCAGCGCCTACACCAATTTTAATTCTTTCGGCGCTTTTTTCACCAATATGTAAATTATGTTGGCGGCGCATATAATCCAAAATATCAGCATTCAACTCATCGCCTGCGGTTCGAATACTTTGGTCACAAACAATGCCGGCTAAGGCAATCACTGCTATTTCAGTAGTTCCTCCCCCAATATCGACAATCATATGCCCTACCGGCTCTTCCACATTAATACCAATTCCTATAGCAGCAGCCATAGG
>JANWXU010000082.1 GCA_025057395.1 Bacteroidia bacterium
GGGTCATAATCGTAAATGGTATTATTTTCTAAAATACCACTTACCTGCCCTAGTAGTAAAATTCTATTTCCTCGAACTCGAATAAGCGAATTATTTCGGATATAGGTATTTACTCCAGAAGATAGGCCCCTAGCAATGATAGTGATGCCACTAATTCCATATGAGGAAGAAAGAGTATTATTTTCGATAAGGTGAAATTTCCCTCCCCAAATAATAATTCCATTTGCATTGCCCGTCTCTGTTATACTACCAATTTGGGTTATAACATTATTTTGGACAATACTAGAATCTGCCGCATTAGGCTGGGCAGCAGGAAATTGGGCTCCTATGCGAATACACGCAGCATTTAAATTGCCGGCGGCAAGGATATTTTGAAAAGTATTACTTTGGATAATTGTTTTATTTCCACCAAGAATTTGGATTAAAGCACTAGAATTGTTGGCATTATTGGTAAGGGCAATCAGGTTGCTTTTTATTTCAGAAAAGAAGATTCCTTCGAGTCGTATAATTCCGCCGTTACAGTTACTGTTAGTAACTATGTTATCTATCACTGTTGCGCGACTTGTGGTATTGTTAGAGGAATTAACTGCGAAAAAAAAAGGCCTTTGGGTAAGAGTAGGAAGGGGTGGAATTGTTGCTACTGAAATATTGTTAACTCTATTGCGCTCGATAACAATTTGTGGAGTATTTTCTAAGTAAATACAGCCGTATGCGTTGAAGAAATTAGTAATGCTATTAGTAAAACTATTTTCTTGAAGAGTAGCGCTAAGGGTATTATTTCCCCCTACTATTTCAATAATGCTATTATTAGCAACAGGATTAAAATTAAGGAAAGAGTTTCTTTGGAAAACAATATTTCGGCAGTCTTTGAGAATGAGAATATTAGGCAGGGTGGTATTTACTCCTAAAAATTCATTAGCTTGAATGTGAACATGGTTAATTTCAGCAGCTTCTAGTAGGGCAGTATTGCTAAAGGTAGCTCCAATGATTCGGTTTTGAGTCAATTCTAAAGTTGCTATGCTAGTAAATTGAGCAATTGAAGTTATATTTCCGGTAAAAATGTTGTTTCTAAGTATTACTTTATGGAAGCCACCACTAGGCAGGCGAAAACTTGTTCCTTCGAAAGTAAAGCCTTCGAAAATAAAAGTATTACTTAAGCCTGTTTGGGTAGGAATTGCTCCCATATCAGTTATGCGAACTTCAGAGGAGCTATTGGGATTTCTACCAGTGGTATTCGGGTTTTGATTGAAATGAGTAGTTGCTCTAAAGATAAATGTTTTATGAGTAGCATTAAAACCCGATTGGAAAAAGTCGTTAGCTAAGTTAAAATTCGTGGAATTATAAATACCTGGCTTGAGTATAATAATAATACCCGTCTGGGTATAATTTTCTACAATGGGCGTTTGGTTAGGACCCGCTCTGAAAAGTTGTTGTAATGAAGAGCATGGCTCAGCTTCTGTACCTCGCCACGGACCCGGCCAATCATCATCAAGCCATACTACAGGTAAATTTTGGGCTTGTAAAAAAGAAGAGAAGAATATTAATACAAGTAGTAGAAAAGGGCAAGAAGGACAAAGTGTGTATTTAGAATAGTTCATTATACGTAAATCTAATTATTAAATGCTACGTACGGGTGAGCTATATTGCGTATAAATTAAGAAATTTTTACATAGTTTGTGAAAAATCGAAGATAGCGACTAAATAAACTTTTTTAGTTTATTAGTTTAGTATTAGCACTTGAGGCTTTAGCAACTTCTTTTACGCATCGTGCAACTTAGTATGATTTTTTCCTAATTTTGAATAGAAACCTATCTTCAAGTTTATAATGACATAGTTAGTGAGTAACTTTTCAAAATTTTATTTTAGGATAGTGCTTGTAAACTTTACCTACGAGTTTATTTTTTTTACATAGCTTTTCAGTGAAAATAAATTAAAAAATATATTTGGCAAATATATTTGGTAAACGCCGAGTTTATATTTTTTAGAGCGAATTTATAAGGTCTTTTTATTGTTAATGCTTTCGGAATAAATCATCTAAGTAGTTATGAAAAAGAATATCCTTTCATATTTTTTATATTTCTTGCTAGTTTTATTTGGCATACTAATAAGTAGTATTGCTCCCTCAATAGCCAGAAATGATGGTAGCATTTTTAGTAAGGCTACTATGTATTCACTTGGTCATCGCGGTCTTGAAAATACACTTACCAATATTTTTTATCCTGATGAACAGCCCTCTTGCGAAGTACCGGATGCGCCTCGTCCTGTAAGGAATTCACTTGCCATATGTGGTTTAGGGAGTGTAACTATATTTGCTACTATGGGTGATATTCCCGGTACTGAAATACGGGTTTACAATGCACCTACAGGAGGTACTCCTTTAGCTGTTGATAATACCCCTCCCTATGAGCTCAATGTAAGCATTAACAGCCTAGGGCTTACTACTTTTTATTTGGAAAGCTATAATGCACAAGGGGGAGGATGTGCCAGCTTTGAGCGCATCCCGGTGGAAGTATATGCCAGTGATGCGCCCTCTATTCAGCCTCCTATAGCAGGAAATGTTACTACTTGCCGAGGTGGGGTGGCAGTGTTTACTATCATTGCTGATAATTTTCTGGAAGGAGACTATATTAGTGTATACGATGAAGCTGGTTTCTTTGTAAATAATATAGCTTCTGAGCCCTTATATTTTAGGGTACCTGGTGGAGCTTTTCAATCAAGTACTTATTACATGGAGCATAATCGAGGCGATTGTGGTTCTGGATTAGTTCCATTAGTAGTGAATGTAGTAGATCCATCTGCGTCTTTTATTAGTATTTCTCCGCAAGATCCTGTTGTTTGTGAAGGGCAGACATTGCAATTAACAGCAAGTCCTGCTGTACCTGGTGCTTTTGTTTACCAATGGTACCAGGGTGATAATTTGGCTCAGAGTAGTTCTAGTTTGCGATATACTCGGGCTAATATGAGCCCTACAGACGCTGGATTATATGAGGTTTGGGCTATTGCATTTAATTGTACTTCTAGTGCTGCAGTTTTTGTAAATGTAAATCCTCGGCCACCAGCGCCTACCGTTCCTGCAGATAATGTTCAGGGTTGTGCAGGGCAAAGTGTTACTTTAAGAGTAAATACAGAGCCTAATACCAATTATTTATGGAATGGTCCCGCGGGCTTTAATGCTGCTGGGGCATCAGCTATTGTCTCCAATCTTTCTATTACTAGAGCAGGAATTTATAGTGTAGTAGCTATTAGAGATAATTGTTCTTCTTTGCCAACTGCTGTAGAGGTTCTTATTATTCCTAACCCTGGTCCTCCTACTGCAAGCGATATTTCTGGTTGTATGCCTGCAACTTATACCTTTACTGCATTTATGGGTACTCCGCCGGGTAATGAAATTCGGCTTTATACTACACCTACAGGAGGATTGCCAATAGCTACTGATAATACTGCTCCTTACGAGCTGACTACTCCCAATTTGACCCAAAATACTGTTTTTTATTTAGAAAGTGTGCTTTCTGCACAGGGTTGTGTAAGTTCTAGGACGCCAGTATCTGTCATTCAAACTTCTCCGCCTACCTTTACGGCTTCTAACTCGGGTTTGGTTTGTGAAGGGCAAAGCATTCAATTATTTGCTTCTTTTGTACCCAATGCTAGTTACTTATGGCAAGGTCCGGATGGTTTTAGTACCACGGAAGTAAATCCAATCCGTAATAATGTTACTACCGCTATGAGTGGTGTTTATACCTGTACAGTGACTGTACCCAACTGCCCACCCGTGCAGAGGACTACTACTGTACAAATTAACCCTTCCCCCCAAAATTTAAGGCCTACCTCGAACTCCCCTGTGTGTCAGGGGCAAACTTTATTTCTCAATGCTCCGGATGTTCCACGTGCTACTTTTCTTTGGCAGGGCCCTGGTCTAAATTCTAGTGAAGCTAATGTGCAAATTAGGAATGTTCAGCCCGCTAATGCTGGTATGTATACCCTTACTATCAATACCCTTGATTGCGGAGCCTTTCAGCAAACTCTTAGTGTGGTTGTAAATCCTCAGCCTGCTAATCCAGTTTTTTCTACTAAAACTTATTGCCCCGGAGAAGTGATTAAGCTAGAAGCACCTACACCGTTTATTTCAGGAGCAACCTATTCTTGGCGAAACCAAAGAAATGATATAATTTCTAATGAACCTATACATATTATTCCAAATGCAGCTTCTGGAGACGCAGGAGTTTATTCCTTACGTATAGAACTTCCAGGCTGTATTCCCGCGATTGGAAATCAGACGATTATTGTGCATCCAGACCCCGCTCAACTTATTGTGCAGCCTGAAACTACTTTTGCTTGCCGAGGTCGTTCGTTTACTCTAACTGCTAATCAAATACCAGGAGCTACATATAATTGGATAGACGCTACAGGTACTCCCGGTTCTATTTCTCCTAGTTTTACTATCGAAAGTGCAGATCCCCTTTTTGATAACGGAAATTTTATTCTTACTGTTCAGGTTGCTAATTGTGCTCCCCGCAGCTTTAGCTATCCTGTTTTAGTACAGGAGCCGCCGGTAGTACCTTTACCTTGTAGTAATGCTCCTATTTGTGCTAGTGCTACATTAGAGCTTAGTGCTTATTGTGGAACAAGTGCCCAAGAAAATACTACTTACTTTTGGGAAGGACCCCAAGGGGTAATACCGCCCGCTTTACAAACTCAGCCTAGTTTACAACTACCTAATGTGCCTGCAGGTAATCATCTTTTTCGTATTACTGTCAAAACAGGTACAGGATGCCCTCCGGCAAGTTCTGAAATTCGAGTTTTAGTAGGTGAAAGTATTCCTGATTTTAGCTTGGATAATACTGCTTTTTGTCAAGGAGAACCAATTAACCTATCCCCTAATCCTTTACCTAGCCTAAACAATGCTTCCTATACGTGGAATACTCCTAATATGCAAGAATTTAATACTCCTACCTTGTTTATTCCTGCTGCAACGAGTGCCAATGCGGGAGTTTATTCTTTAACAATAGAGACTCCGGGTTGTGCGCCGGTGCAAAGAAGCGGGATAGTAACTGTTTATGAAAAGGTAGATGGTCAAATCACAAGCTCTGTAGCTTCTCCGCTGTGCGAAGGAACTAGTACTGTTTTAACCTTTGTACCTAACAATGTAGTGCCTCCCAATACTACTTATCAATGGTTAGATCCTACTCAGTCTATTCTTTCTTCAACTACAAGTATTCAGTCCTTAAGCTCTCCTATGAATGGATTTTATACTGTAAGAGTAAGTTCTATTTGCAGTAACCTAGAAAAGCAAATTCGCCTTCAAGTGATTCCAGCGAATTTGAGGGTTAACGTTGCTACTATAGATACACCGCTTTGTGAAGGCCAGAGCACAGAGCTTAGAGGAACCTTAAGTACGATTATAGAGCAAGCTCAATATCGATGGCTAGGTCCTCAAAACACGGTAATAGGTAGCACTCAAAGTATAACCCTTGCTAATCTTACTACTGCCAATACAGGCTCTTACATTTTTGAAGTTACTATTCCTGATGCTCCACCGGCTTGCTCTTTGTATACGGCAGGTATTACCCTGGAAGTTTCTCGAAAGCCTTTATTTAGCACCATTGCAACTAATCAACCTACTTATTGTGTAGGAAATACATTGAGTCTAATTTTGGAAAATCCTACTCCTAATGCTACATATCTTTGGAGCGGGCCTGATAATTTTTCTTCTACTGAAAGTTCTCCTAGCAGAGCGGCTCTTACTACAGAACAAGCTGGTGTGTATAGCTTACTTATTACAACCCCAAGTTGCCCTCCTTTGCGCCTACAGAGTCCATTTATAGAAGTATACCAAACCCCAATTCTAGAACCTTTGCCAGATACTGTAGTAGTTTGTGAGGGAGAACCTATCACTTGGCAAGCTCGCATCACTCCTAATTATGCTAACGCTATTTATGAGTGGCGGGCTCCAGGAGGAGATATCATTAATACGAGTTCGATTTTAACTTTAGGGACGGCTCGTATTACAGACGCAGGCACCTATTCGCTTCGAGTATTGGTTCCTACTGCACCCTCTGCTTGTGGATTTGTGTCTCAAAATGTTGTATTAGTTGTTTCTCCTAGACCAAGAGACTTACAGGTAGTGACAAGCCCTAAAATATGCCGCGGGAGTACTTTGAGCCTAGCTTTAGATAGGCTCATTCCTGGCGCCTCTTATACTTGGAGCGGACCTAATAACTTCAGAATTGGGGGTACGCAGGTGGAAATTGCAAATATAGATGTACCCAATAGTGGAATCTATTCTGTTACTGTGCAAACGCGGGCGTGTCCTACTTTGGTAGTAGAGTCTCCCTTTATTCGTGTTTACGAAGCTCCGAGCATTACCGCTTCTGTTCACCAAAGTCGGGTTTGCGAAGGGCAACCCCTTATTTTTAACACTAGTGCCATTCCTAATCCTAAGTTTAGCTGGATAGGTCCTAGCGGTTTTAGTAGCACTTCTCAAAACCCAATTATTCAATCGGCTACTGTTAGTAACCAAGGAGTTTATACGGTGACAGCTATTGATACTTTGGCACCTTCAGGTTGTAATACAGCAACCGCTAATGTATCAGTAACTATTATACCTGCGCCTCGTAATCCTGGTATTCAAGTTAATACTCCTATTTGTGTTGGCAATGATTTACTATTTACGCTTTCAAATCCTCAGGCGGAAGCTAATTACACTTGGAGTGGTCCTGCTAATTTTTCGTTTACAGGTGTTAGTCCTACAATTAACAACGCTCAGCTTTCCAACGCAGGAATTTATACGCTTATAATTACTACCGGCGAAGAATGTACTCCGCTCACTGTATTTTCTCAAAGAGTAGAAATAAATAGTCCTCCAACTGGGAGCTTAAGTAGCAATTCTCCTGTTTGTGTAGGAGGAACAATTATTTTGCGAGCTCCTAACCTAAGTAATGCTACTTATCTTTGGGTGCAGCCTAATAATGAAACGACTACTACTACTTTGCCTATATTTACTCTGAGCAATGTCCGACCTAACCAAAGTGGCAATTACTTAGTTACGGTTACGATTCCGGGTTGTCCGCCTCTTCCTCTAAATACGAATGTTTTAGTAAATCAGGTACCTATAATTTCATTAAGTACTTCTGATAATAAGCGGGCTTATTGTAGGGGAGAAGATATAACGCTTAGTGCTAGCCTTTTAGGTAATCACGAGGGTACGTATATTTGGAGTGGGCCAGAAGGGTTTGCAAGTAACGAACTGAATTCTACTATTTTTAGTGCTACTACTCAAGCTAGCGGTATATATTCTTTTACTGCTCGCATTCCTGGCTGTGATACTGTAACACAGACAATTAGAATTTCAGTAAGTGAGCCCCCTGCATACAATATAAGTGCTAATGCTACTTTGCTCTGCCAAGGCGGTATATTGCAACTTAGCGCAACTTCTATTTCGAATGCTTCCTACCAATGGAGTGGACCAGGGGGGTTTAGCTCTGTCTTATCCAATGTTAGCCGTACAAATGTACAGCCTAATCATTCGGGGGTTTATCGAGTAGTGGTAACAGTACCCGGTTGTGCACCTGTTGCTCAAGAAATATCCATTACTATCAATCCGCTTCCTGTAGCTGTAGCTGCCAGCAATAGTCCTATTTGCCAGGGTAGTAATTTATCTCTTTCAGGTAATTACAATCCATCGGTAGCCGGCGCTACTTTCAGCTGGAATGGTCCTTTGGGCTGGAGTAGCAACGAGCAAAATCCTATTCTAAATAATCTTTCTATTGAAGCAGCAGGCAATTATACTTTCACGGTTACGGTACCTGGTTGCTCCCCAGTTTCGGCAACTACAGCTGTTTTTGTCAATCGTTTACCTACTGTAAATGTAACTTCTAACTCTCCCATTTGTAATGTTCGTTCTTTCTTGCAATTTACTGCTACTGTTACACCGGAAAATGCTAATTATACTTTTAGTTGGAGTGGTCCTAATAATTTTAGCTCTACACAGAAAAATCCTAGTATTACTAATATTAGTAATGCTAATGCAGGTACTTATGCTCTTAGTGTAAGTACTCCGGGTTGCGGTTCTGTTACAGCTACTACTGTAGTTACCATAACAGAATTACCTTCAAGAATTGATTTACAAACAAACTCTCCTGTTTGCATAGGGGGTACCTTGCGCCTTACAGCTACTTCAGTACCTACACCAGCAATATATGAGTGGCGAGCTCCTGGAGGCTTTGTTACTACTACTTCAGATCCTAATTGGACTATTCCTAATTTTACAGAAAACCAAATTGGTGAATACTCTGTTACGCTAACAGTACTGGGTTGCCCTGAAACGCGCTTTGCTACAGCCCAAGTGCAAATAACGCCTGTAGTAAGTGTGAGTAATAGCAGTCCTGTATGTGTGGGGGGTACCTTACGCCTAACAGCGATTGCTCCCTCGGGTTCAACTTTTCGCTGGCTTGGGCCAGGGGGGCTTACTTCTACTGAACAAGGCGCTGTTTTTGAAAATATTACTTTAGCTAATGCTGGTGTTTATACTCTTATTGTCAACGTACCGGGTAACTCTTGTGGAGAGGTACGCCTACATACTTTTGTGATAGTAAATTCACAAGCGGCTACTGTTACAGCTAGCAATAATGGACCAATCTGTGCAGGTCAAACTTTACGTCTTAGTACTACCGGTCTGCCAGGTGCCTTTTATCTTTGGAGTGGCCCTAATGGCTTCTCCTCTACCCAGCAAATTGTAGAAGTTCCTAATGCTCAGGTAAGTAATACGGGTACTTATACTTTGCGGGCTACACCAGTAGGCTGCTCTACGGTGGTGGCAAGTACGGTTGCAGTAGTGCACCCTGTGCCAAGGCCCCCTATAGTGCAAGGAGAAACTACTGTATGTGCAGGCAGTACTTTGCAATTAACGGTAGCTAGTGAGCGTGGAGTGGAGTATACATGGCAAACACCCGATGGTTTGACAATTAATGATGCAATACTATTGAGGCAACGAGTTACTACCCAGATGGCTGGTGTTTATGCACTTTATACAAAGTTAGGAAGTTGTTCTTCGGAAGTAGTACTTACAAGAGTAAATGTATTAGAAATTCCAGAACTTCCTACTGTAGCGAGTAACTCTCCAGTTTGTGCAGGCGGTACCTTGCAACTAAGTGCTAGTAATACTTCTACTCAAGGTATTAGTTATCAATGGCTAGGACCTAATGGTTTTAATAGTAATGAACAAAATCCACGTATTGAAAATGTAAATACCACTAATGCAGGAATTTATACCCTAGTTGCGTCTAGAGGAAACTGTCGTGCTTTACCGGCTACTATAAATGTTTTAGTTAATGGTCCTATTCCACCTGTTAGTATAACACAAAATAGTCCACTTTGCGAGGGGGCTACTTTGCGTCTGGTAGCTACTCAAATACCAGGTGCGGCGTATAGTTGGGTTGGGCCAAATGGTTTTAATAGTACAAGTTCTAATATTACATTGGCGGGTGTAGGAGTACCCAATGGTGGTATTTATGAAGTTAGCGTGCAGTTACCTGGCTGTGCTCCGGTAACGGTTAGTACGGAAGTAATAATTAATCGAGCACCCGGCAAATTGAGTATTGGTAATAACGGTCCTATATGTGAAGGAGAAAGTCTTACATTAAATCTTACCTCAGCTACGAATGCTACTTATAATTGGAGCGGTCCTAATGGATTTAGTTCTACAGAAAATAATCCTATTATCCCTTCGGCTCGCTCGTTCAATAGTGGCAACTATTCTGTAACTGTAACTGTTCCAGGATGCGCGCCCGCTTCGCTTATTACTACTGCTAGAGTAAAACCCCAACCTGCTGCACCTATTATTACTACCAATTCACCCGTTTGTAGCGGTAGTAACTTAGTGCTAGGAATTGCTAATCTACTACCCGATGCTATTTACTATTGGCAAGACCCCGCAGGAAATACTAGTTTTAGCACGCGGCTTATTCGAAATAATGTTTCTACTCTGGATGCTGGAAACTACTCTGTTTTTGCTGTGCTGGAAGGTTGTACCTCGGCTACTACTTTGCAAAATGTACAGGTTTTAGAAGTTCCTACTCTTGTGGGTATTAGTACTAATAGTCCAATTTGTCAAGGCAATACTTTGATTGTTGAAGTCGACGTAATTCCTAATGCTCAGTATATTTGGAATGGGCCAAACAATTTTAGCGCGACTACTTCTAGCTTCAATCTAACTAATGTAACAACAAAAGTAGCAGGCATGTATAGCTTAAACTTGATATTAGGAAATTGTACGTCTCGTACCTTTACCACTAATATCGTAGTTAATACCCCGCCAAGAACCCCTGTAGTGGCTAGTAATAGTCCAATTTGTAGCGGCGAGCAACTCAATCTTTCTATATCGACGCAAGTAGGAGCTTTTTATGAATGGGTAGGGCCTGCTGGTTTTAGTTCTACTATAGCCAATCCTATTATTCCTTTTGCTACTACGAATAACGCAGGAGTATATACAGTTACTGTGACAGTACCGGGTTGTTCATCTGCGATTGGAACTACAAACGTGATTGTAAATTCTATTCCAAGTAGCATCGCAGCTATTAGCAATGCTCCAATTTGCGTGGGTACAACTCTTAATTTAAGTGTAGATAATATTCCTGGAGCTACTTACCAATGGAGTGGTCCTAATGGTTTTAGCTCTAGCTTAGCTAGTCCTACTTTAGCAAACGTAACTTTGTCTCAAGCAGGCGCCTATAGTGTGGTAGTACGCATAGGAAATTGTAGCACTTTACTTACTGCTACTACTAATGTAATTATAAATGTACAGCCAAGGATCACTATTACTCAAAATAGTCCCGTTTGTGAAGGTAATACTCTTGTTTTAACTGCTTCTCCACAAAATTCAGCTTTTAATTATAGCTGGGTAGGACCCAATAATAATAGTGGCAATTCTGCTATACTCACGATCACTAATGCTACTCTTGCCGATGCCGGCATTTATACCCTGAATGTTACAGTGCCAGGGTGCTCCGCATCTCAGGCCATTGCAAGGACAGTAGTTAATCCTAATGCTAATTCAGCAAGTATAACTAATAATTCGCCTGTTTGCGTAGGTCAAAACATTTCGTTAGTAGCAAATGGAATTCCTAGTAATGCTACCTTAAGCTGGCAAGGACCTAATAGTTTTAGGTCTAGTGTACCTAGTCCTAGCTTTTTGGCTAGAAGCACAGCTCAGGCAGGAATTTATACCCTGAATATTTTAATTCCTGGCTGTACTGCTCGCAGTATTACAACGGAGGTGGTGATTAACTCCACTCCTTCTTTACCAGTGCCTACTGCTAATAGTCCACTTTGTGAGGGCGGGGAATTGATTCTTAGGCTTTCTCCAGAATCGGGTGCTACTTATTTATGGTCTGGGCCAGCTAATTTTGATGCCACGGGAGAAGCTGCCCAAATTTCGAATATTACGCAGTTAAATGCTGGGACTTATTCAGTAGTAGGCTATATTGGTAACTGTACTTCTGCGGTAGCAACTATTAATGTTGAAGTTTACCCTATACCAGCGACACCCTCAGTGATAAGCACTCAATCGGCATGTTTAACAAATGACGTACAACTTACAGCAAGCAGCGCTACGGCAACCCGATATTATTGGCAAGGGCCGAGCGGCTTTGCTTCTACTTTGCAAAATCCCATTGTTCGTAACTTTACTCCAGATAAGGCAGGCTTTTATTCTGTTGTGGCTATAGCTAATAATTGTACTAGCCAGGCAGCACAAACAGAAGTTGTAGGTGCTGCAGCGGCGGATATTTCAGTGATTACAGGAGATACTGTACTATGCGAAGGAGGAATTTTGAGCTTGGGTGTTACTCCTACTCCAGGTGCTATATATACCTGGCGTGGCCCTAATAACTATAGCAGTACAGGTAATAGTTTTGCAATTGTAGATGTACTTCCGAACCAAGGTGGAGTATATACCCTTACTGCAATTTTAGGTACTTGTACTTCGCGTACTACTCGAAATGTGAGAGTTATCCGTAAACCGCCAGCACCTAGGCTTTTTAGCAATGCTCCGCTTTGTGCCGGCAGTACGCTGCAATTAAGTAGTGATGGTCCAGCGAATGCCCTATACATTTGGCAGGGACCGGCGGGCTTCTTTTCTATGGAAAGCAATCCTACTCGCACAAATATAACTCCTCAACACGCAGGTACGTATGTATTGCAAATGTTCGCAGATGATTGTCCTGCACCAGCAGTAAGTATAAATGTGACTGTTATTGGTCCTTCAGCTGTTTTTGATACGCCAGATATGAGCATTTGCCAAGGAGAAAGTATTACCGTTCCAGTAGTTGCGCAAGGCGTACCTGCTTGGGTGGTAAACTATACGGCCAATGGAGTACAGCAAAATCCTATTATTGTAGGTGTTACGGGTACTACAAATGTAGTGTTACAGCCTACTCAAACTACTACTTACGTGATAAACGATATTCGTGATGGCAGTACATGCCAAAGTACTTATCGAGATACGCTCATTGTAACAGTTATTTCAAGACCTACTTCGCCAAGAGTTATTACTAATGCTCCGGTATGCGTAGGTAGTGCTTTAGCACTGAGCATAGATAGCCCTAATCCTAACCTTACTTACTTATGGAGAGGACCTAATAACTTTAGCCATACTGGTACTTCCAGGACTTTACAAAATGTGGGTACATTAAATGGGGGCGTTTATTCAGCTGTAGCTGTGCAAGGTAATTGTTCTTCTGTAATAACTCGCGTAAATGTTGTAGTAAATAGTGGGCCTACGGCAAATATCACTAATGCAACAGCCACTGTTTGTGCACAGCAGCCCTACCCTGTTACCGTAAATTTGAGTGGAACGCCGCCATGGAATTTATCCTACCAAATTAGTGGGGGGGCAACAGTAACAGTTAGTAATATTACTTCTTCGCCTTATATTCTTAATATTACGCCTGCTAATACAGGTAATTTTACTTATACTCTAGTAGATGTTACAGATGGTAGTGGTTGCCGCGGAACAGTAAATGGTGCTCTTACTTTGAATGTGATTGCTCGTCCTAGTCTAAATGTGGTGAGCAAAACAGATGCAAGTTGCGGTGGAAGAAATGCTAGATTAGAGGTTCGGGCAAGTGGGGGAAGTGGTAGCAATTACTTGTACTCCTTAGATGGTACTAATTTTAGCAATACTACAGGTATTTTTACTGACTTAGCGGCAGGTACTTATACTGTAAGCGTAAAAGATGGGAATTGCATTTCGGCTATAAGTGTAGTAATTAATAGTGGTGTTAGTCCTACTACTATTACTTCGAGTAGCGGAGGAAGTGGTTCTATCTCACTAACGTGGCAAGATTTAGCGGGGGTAGCAGGCTATAACTTACGCTATCGGGTAGCCAATTCTGGAAGTAGTTACCAAACAATAACTAATATCACTGGTAACAATCGCACTATTACGGGGCTTTTGCCTAATACTACTTATGAGGTGCAAATTCAAACGGTTTGTGCAAATGGTTCAGTTTCAGTTTGGTCTTCTCCGGTAAATGTTACTACTTTAGCTGGTGGTGCTAGCACTTGTGCTATGCCTACAAATTTGAGTTTTCATACTTTGCGCTCCACTTCTCTTACTCTCACTTGGAATGGACCTGCCAATACTGTTTGCTACGTAGTAAGCTATGGTAATTTCAACACTGACCCTAGTACTTGGCTGCAAGTTTTAGTACCAGGCAATACAATTTCTATTACGGGGCTTACACCAGGTACCACTTATGGTTATCGCATTCGTGCTAATTGCTCTAGCTGTAGTGCTACAGCAGGTAACCTTTCGAGTTGGAGCAATATAAGTACCTTTACTACACCCGTTTCTAGGGAAAGTGATGTTCAAGAGATAGAGATTAACTCGGCTCGTGGAGTTTGGGTATATCCTAATCCTTCTAAAGGAAGTTTCTATATTTCTTTTCAGGAAGTACCGCAAACTCCTATAATGCTTCGTCTTTTAGATAAGCAGGGAAGGGCAATAGAAAAACGAATTTTGGATGCTAATAACCAAGAAAAAACTGTGGACATCCAGCTGCGAGACTATGTACCTGGGCTTTACTTATTAGAAGTAACTCTGGATAGGCAGGTATATCGAATAAAGTTGGTATTAGACTAGTAAAGCTAAATTCTCATTCGTTCTAGGAAAAAAGCCCCTTGATAGGGGCTTTTTTATTGGGTTTTTTATGATTTATTTTTAAGTATTAATGCATAAAAAATATATAATAGACTTTATGTTTACTCGTTCTATTTTGTCACTGAATTTTCTAGAGAAAATAATTAGCACAAGGCAGGTTCTACAAAGCGAATATAAACGCCGTCCAATAAGCGCAATATAGCTTGTGCAGCTTTTTCAGCGCTTTGCAAGCAAAGAGACTGTTGCTCTGCTGTTTTTGCATAGTTAGCAACTATATTTTTTTCACTTGCAGAATGATACACGTCGGCTTCCTGATGAACAGTAAAAAAAGCTAGAGCTTGGGGCGATGAAATATTATAGTACTCTTTTAATCCTTTAATTTTTGTTGCTGCCACCTCTGGAATTTGAGACTCATAAGCATATAGAGCTGCTACTCCCCCTGTGAAATCTTGAGAGCGTGCTAGAGCACGAAGTGTGGATAAGCATTCTTGTGTTTCAGGAAAGAGATTGGTGGCTTGCGCTTCTTCTTCGGTAATACCTAGGGCACTCATAAATTGCAGCCATAGGGTAGGGTGGTTAGCTTCTCCTTTTTCTTCTTCTATAAGGTTATTTAGTAATTCTTGCCTTACTGATAGATAAGGCGTATTTGCATGAGTTGCACTAATATAGGTAGGAAATTCTTGCACAAAGTGGTAATATTGTTTGGCATATTCTTGTAAGGCTAATTTGCTAAGATTACCTTCGTTCCAAGTGCGGTAAAAAGGATGATTCAACATCTTGTTTTGAGCAATAATTGATTCTAGTTGGTTTAAAAATTCTTCTTTTTCGAGCGGTTTTGTGAACATAGGCATTTTTGATTATTACATAAATAATACCAAAAATAAATATTCCTAGCTAACGCAACAAAAAAAAAAGATGAAAATTTGAGTTTTCTACTATTTAAGTAAGTTCAATTGCCCTATAAAAACTACTAACTTGGTACTTAGGCTTTTAGGTGTATTCTTTATAATTTGCAAAGTAAAGAACTTCCGAATGAACATAAATAACTTATTACTTGCTTTATTTTGGTTACTACCTTTTATTACGAAGGCTCAGTCAAGTATACAGGGAACTGTAAAAGATGAATCCGGAGAGCCAGTGGTAGATGCAAGAGTAGAGCTATTGCCTACGCCCTTAGGAACTCTTACTAATGTGGATGGAATTTTTAGCTTTTCAAAAATTCAAGCAGGCAACTATACTTTGCGGATTACTTTCTTAGGAATGGATACATTAAATTATCCCATTAGTGTTCCTCCTAATAAAAACTTAACTTTGAATTTAGTATTACGAGAAAAAATAACCCAACTAGAGACGATTGAGGTAGTAGGCCAAAAACTAGGTGAAATTGATAAAATTAGAATTACGCCTGGTGTGACTAAGGTATCCATGAGAGATATTAACCTAATTCCAACATTAGGGGCGCCTGACTTAGCTCAATATTTGCAGGTATTGCCCGGGGTAGTGTTCACGGGTGACCAAGGGGGGCAGCTTTTTATTAGAGGGGGAACCCCTATTCAAAACATGGTTCTCATGGACGGAGCTATTATCTATAATCCTTTCCATAGTATTGGGCTTTTTAGTGTCTTTGATACCGACTATATTCGTACAGTAGATGTTTATTCGGCAGGTTTTTCTGCAGAGTTTGGCGGTCGAATTTCTTCGGTTTTAGACCTAAAGACGCGAAATGGTAACTTCAAAGAACAAAGTGGTAAGATACACCTTAACACATTAACTACAGGTGCTCTGCTAGAAGGGCCTATTGCAAAAGGTAGCCGTAATATAGCTTTAGCAAGTTATTTAGTTTCGGCGCGTCATTGTTTTTTGGAGCAATCTAGTCGAACTCTTTATAGCTATATGCCCGATACTATGGGCTTACCTTTTAACTTTACAGACTTGTATGGTAAGGTAACTTTAGGTTCGGGCTATAATCAAATTAGTTTATTCGGTTTCTTTCAACGTGATGCGGTAAATTATAGTTTTCCTACCCAATATAATTGGTATTCTTATGGGGGCGGTACTAATTTCATGTTTATTCCTCCTTCTACTTCAGTAATTATTTCGGGTAACATTTCTTATACGGATTTCATTAATAAGCAAAGAATTATAGATGAAAGATTTCCGCGGGAGAGTAAAATAGGGGGCTTTAGTTCGCGATTTAATTTTTCTTTTATCTATAATTCGATTAATGATTTAAACCTTGGATTTCAAATTTTGGGCTTCCAAACTGAATATAAGTTTACAAATTCTTTAGGTCTTTCTGCTAGTCAGCCTGTTAATTATAATACAGAGGCGGCAGGCTATGTAAAGCTTAAGCACGTTTTGCGAACTAGAAGATTGGATACCCGAGGGCAGGTAATTTATTTTAATCGTTGGGTTCTGGAGCCTAGTATTCGCTTACATTATTATAATGAGCAGGGGAGAGTTTCTTTTGAGCCCCGCTTTCGAGCAAAGCTTAATTTTCATAGAATTAGCTTTCAGCTAGCTTCGGGCCTCTATTCTCAAAATTTAATTTCTGAAACTTCAGATCGAGACGTAGAAGTATTATTTCAAGGCTATCTCACTGCGCCCGACTTGCTGTATAGTGCTGTTAGTCCTACACAGCCTCTTAAGCTTTCTCACACTTTGCAAACAGCTGCTCATCTTTTAGGGGGAGTACAAATAGAACTTTTACCCAACTTAGAAACTATTTTGGAGGGGTGGTTCAAAGACTTTGACCAGCTAACAAACGTGAATCGTGAAAGAATTTTTAAAGAGCAGGGAATCTTTTTATTGGAAAGGGGCAAGGCTTTTGGT
>JANWXU010000083.1 GCA_025057395.1 Bacteroidia bacterium
CTAGAAAGCGAAAATGTACGCCTTACCTTTGAGCCCGATAGTATCGAAGAAATCGCTTCTATTGCTTATGAGGTAAATCAGCAGGTAGAAAATATTGGAGCCCGAAGATTACACACCATAATGAGCAGCCTTTTGGATGAGATTCTTTTCCAAGTACCTGACCTTACAGAGCAGAGAGAGTTTGTTATTACTAAAGAGTTTGTAAGAAAAAAGCTTGAACCCTTGTTACAATCAAAAGACTTGAGTCACTATATACTGTAGTGTAGCGGAGCTATCGTTTTAGTTGGCTAGTAATTATTTTATCATGTTATGTTTTTTCCCTTCCCGCCTATTTTACTCGCTTCTCAGTCTCCTCGTAGAAAAGATATCTTGGAAAAGTTAGGGTTGGCTTTTGAAGTATTAGCCTCTGAAATAGAAGAATCGTATCCTCCAGGGTTGCCTCCTGAAGAAATAGCCATATTTTTAGCTCAAAAAAAAGCATTATTTTTCAAAGAATTTTCTTTTGACAAGGTAGTTTTAGGTCTGGATACTTTAGTTTGCTTGGAAAATTGCGTTCTAGGCAAACCTGCTAATGCCCAGGAAGCTACTTCTATGCTTAATTTGCTTGCTGGAAAGGCTCATCAAGTGATTACAGGAGTCTGTATTTTGTGGAAAGATATTTGCCACACCTTTTATGAAAAAACAACAGTATATTTTAACTCCCTTACCCCAGCAGAAATTGAGTATTATATTACTCACTTCCAACCTTACGATAAGGCAGGCAGCTATGGTGCACAAGACTGGATGGGGCTAGTAGCTATTCAAAAGGTAGAAGGTGATTTTTATAATGTAATTGGTTTGCCCGCTAACCGTTTACTAAAAGAATTAAAATTAATTCTTTAATAGTAAAGGAAATTATTTTTACCTATCTTAAGTAGGGAAGCTCAAGTGTATTTGCCTGTACAAACTATGGAATTCTTATTAAACATTTCTACTTTAATAGAAACTAATTTTTAGCTACTTTTGTATACTCTTTACCAAGTAACTATTTTATTTATAACCTAAAAATTTTATTAAAAATGGCTTTTAGTCTACCGAATTTACCTTACGAATACTCTGCCCTAGAACCTTATATTGATACTCAAACCATGGAGATTCATCATACTAAGCACCATGGGGCGTATGTAAATAACCTTAATGCTGCAATTGCTAATTATCCTGAGCTTCAAAATAAAACAATAGAGGAGTTAATTACGAATATTAATAGTTTACCCAAAGATATTCAAACAGCTGTGCGTAACAATGGAGGTGGGCATTGGAACCATACGTTTTTTTGGGAAATTATGAAGCCTAATGCTCCCCAAGCTCCTGTAGGCGCTTTGGCAACAGCTATTGAAAAACGCTTTGGATCCTTTGCTCGTTTCAAAGAAGAATTTACTAAAGCAGCTACTTCTCGGTTTGGCTCAGGGTGGGCATGGCTAATTTTTAGTCAAGGTGATCTACATGTTATTTCCACGCCTAACCAAGATAATCCCTTGATGAATAATATAGCAGAAACTACGGGAACTCCTGTTTTAGGACTAGACGTATGGGAACATGCTTATTACTTGAAGTATCAAAATCGTCGACCAGAATATATCGCAGCCTTTTGGAATATTATAAACTGGGAAAAAGCTAACGAACATTATGAAAAGGCAGCTAAATGAAGCAATGTTGTGTTTTCTATTTTTTAATTGATCACTATATAAAATGAAAAATATTTAAGCTATGGGACTAGAAAAAGCGCTGGCACAGAATGGTTTCTTAACCACTACCATAGATGCTATAACTAATTGGGCTAGGAGCAATGCCGTCTGGCCTATGCCCATGGGGCTGGCTTGTTGTGCTATTGAAATGATGGCTTTCGCAGGACCCAAGTATGATGTATCTAGGTTTGGAAGTGAAGTCTTTCGTTTCTCTCCACGTCAGGCAGACCTGATGATAGTAGCAGGATGGTGCACTTATAAAATGGCACATGCCATTAAGCGGGTATGGGACCAAATGCCTGACCCTAAGTGGTGCATTGCGATGGGGGCATGTGCTTCTACGGGCGGAATGCATAGGGTATATGGTGTAGTCCAGGGTTGCGATAACTTCCTACCCGTCGACGCTTACATTCCGGGATGTCCCCCCCGCCCTGAAGTAGTATTGCATGCTCTTATGGAAATTCAAAAGAAGATTACTAAAGAGCATTCTGTTTTACAAGATTAGTTTTGTCTTTATTATTTTGCGCTCTCAATGGGAAAAAGTAGTTAAATCTTAAAATGAAAAAATACTAAAAACAAAACCCCGCGCAAGCGGGGTTTTGCTATTTCTACTGTTTATACTTACTATCGTTATTGAGATGAAAACTTATTCTCTTTTACTCCCTAAAACTTGAAGTAAGAACAAAAATAAATTTATAAAATCTAAATATAGGCTTAATGCTCCCATGATTGCTGCTTTACCTGCACTTTCGTTATCCATATCCATTTGAGCTCCTAGGTTTAGCAACCTTTGTGTATCGTAGGCAGTAAGACCCGCAAAAATAACAACTCCCGCATACGAAATGATATATTGCAGAGTACTTGAGGCCATAAACCAATTTACTATTGAGGCAATCACTAACCCTATCAATGCCATTATTAAGACAGAACCTATTTTAGTAAGGTCCATTTTAGTAGTTGCGCCTATAAAAGCCATTGCTCCAAAAGTACCTGCGGCTATAAAGAAAGTAGATGTAATCGAAGCAGCAGTATAAACAAAAAATATACTTGAAAGGCTTATCCCCATCACAATTGCATACAAGGCGTATACCAGTGTAGCTGCTCCATAGCTTAGGCGATTAATACCAAAAGAAAGAATAAGCACAAACGCCAGTGGTGCCAACATGATTACCCAGCGCAAAGGACTGCCAAAAAGTGTAGAAAGCAACTCCGGATTGGAAAATAAATAACTTGCTGCTCCGTATGCGGTAAGGCCAGTAATTGCTAAACCGGCAGCCATAACAAAGAAAACACGCTGCAAAAAAGCATTTGCAGACCGTGTTGTCATAATAGGGCCATTGTAGGAGCCGGCCCACCTGTTATTATTACCATAATAATTATTCATAGGAATCAATTCTTATTTTAAGTTACTCTAAAATAGCACTAAAAAATTAAGCATCAAATTTAATACCAAAAATTAATTAATTTTTGATATCAACTAAAAATCTTAGCTCTTAGTGAAAAGGTATCCTCTTAAGATTATTAGTTTTATTAGTTTTAATGATTACTTTCTGCTTTAAGTTTTTCTACTAAAAAATGGCACTTCTCCCCTAAAAAACTTTGGGGAAAGTACTTAATTTTTACAACATAGACTAAGGACCAGGCAGTTTTCTTTGTATCTTCAAAATCTGCTTGTAGGAAACTTAGTTAATAATCTTGAAGTTTGTAATAAGGAATACTAACCTTTTCTGTAGTTTTTTTAATGCTTAGGCAAAGAATAATAAAAAGTTTTTAATTTCGAATTTATTTATAAAACATACCAAAAACACATGAATCAAGAAATTGTGCCAGGTCCTTTGTTGCAGCAGGTTAATTTTCCTCAAGACTTAAGGAAATTTCCAGAGGACTGGCTACCAGAATTTTGTAAAGAACTGAGAAGCTATATTATAGAGCATTGCTCGAAATGGGGAGGGCATTTCGCAGCAAGTTTGGGTACAGTAGAACTAACTACTGCCCTACACTATGTGTTTGATACACCAAACGATTTATTAGTCTGGGACGTAGGCCACCAAGCCTATGGGCATAAAATTATTACGGGCCGTAGAGCACAATTTCATACTAATCGCCTTTATAAGGGCATATCTGGTTTTCCTAAACGTTCTGAATCAATATATGATACTTTTGGTGTAGGACATGCTTCTACTTCTATTTCTGCAGCTCTAGGCATGGCTGAAGCACTGCGGCAGAAGCAGCGTTTTCAGCACGTAGTAGCCATAATCGGCGATGGTGCACTTACAGGAGGAATGGCTTTTGAGGGCCTTAACAATGCAGGTTACTTAAAATCAGACCTACTAGTTATTTTGAACGATAATTGCATGTCTATTGACCCTAATGTGGGGGCGCTTAAGGAGTATTTGACAGATATAACCACTTCTCATACTTACAATCGTGTAAGGGATGAAATTTGGAGAATTCTAGGCAAGCTAAGTAGTTTTGGGGAGAAAGCCAGGGTTTATGCTGCAAAGTTGGAAGATGCCTTCATTACTTATTTTTCCAAACCTGGAATGCTTTTTGAGTCACTGGGATTTCGCTATTTTGGACCTATTGATGGGCATGATATTTATCACTTAGTTCGCATTTTACGTGATATCAAAAGCATTCGTGGTCCAAGGCTTTTGCATTGTGTAACAGTTAAGGGTAAGGGATTTAAACCTGCTGAAAAAGACCAAACTAAATGGCATGCGCCTGCTTTTAATTTCGATAAAGTAACAGGAGAAGCAATCGTAGTTTCAGCCCCTAAGGTAAGTCCTCCCAAGTACCAAGATGTATTTGGCCAGACAATTATTGAGCTTGCCGAAATGGATAGAAGAATAGTAGCAGTTACGCCTGCTATGCTATCAGGCTCTGGTCTCATAACAATGCATCAAAAAATGCCTGAGCGCTGCTATGATGTGGGTATAGCTGAGCAGCATGCTGTTACTTTTTCTGCGGGCCTAGCTACTCAAGGTATCATTCCTTTCTGTAATATCTATTCTACTTTTATGCAAAGGGCATATGACCAGGTGATTCATGACGTAGCAATACAAGACCTGAAGGTGATTTTTTGCTTAGACCGTGCCGGCTTAGTGGGGGCAGATGGAGCTACCCACCACGGCGCGTATGACATTGCGTATATGCGCTGTATTCCAAATTTAATTATTGCAGCACCCCGAAATGAACGAGAATTACGTAATTTGATGTATACTGCTGCTCAAGATGAAGTCACCCATCCTTTTGTGATACGATATCCCCGAGGAAATGGCGTACTATTAGATTGGAAAACTCCCTTTGAAAAGATAGAAATTGGTAAGGGTGAAATTTTACAAGAAGGGGAAAACATAGCCATCCTTTCTATTGGTCATCCGGCTAATTTTGTTACTAAAGCTATAGCGCAGCTGCATGAATATGGTATTTTCCCAGCCCATTTTGATATGCGATTTGTTAAGCCCCTAGACCAAGAACTTTTACATTACATATTTACTCACTTTCAACAAATTATTACTGTTGAAGATGGTTGTATTATGGGGGGGTTTGGAAGTGGAATTTTAGAATTTATGGCAGATAATAATTATATTGCCAGGGTTCGTCGCCTGGGCATACCCGACAAAATTATCCAACACGGTACTCCAGAGGAGTTACATGCAGAATGTGGCTATAACGTTGCAAGCATTGTTGAAACTGTTTTAGATATGTTATCTATTCCTACAACTTTTAGAAATTAGAAAATAAAATGTCCGAACTTATAGTTTATTCACCTCATAATAGGGAGCCAATAGCACAATTTCATTTGCAGGGGTCAAGCGAGGTAGAAAATGCTCTGAGTAGAGCCCATGCTATATTTGAAAATCGAGAAAACTGGTTGCCTAAGTACCGTAGAATAGAGATTCTTGAAAAAGTTGTTCAAAAAATGCAAGAAAAAAGAGAGTCTCTCATTCAAATAGCGCTTAGTGAGGGAGGCAAGCCCTATATTGATTCTGCTGTGGAGGTAGATAGAGCTATCATGGGCATTAAAATTGCTATTCAAGTGCTTTCGCAGCGCCATGGGCAAGAAATCCCTATGAATCTTACCCCTGCCTCCGCCGAACGTTTTGCGGTTACAATAAATGAGCCTATAGGACCAGTGCTAGCAATTAGTGCGTTCAACCATCCTTTAAATTTAATAGTTCACCAGGCGGTTCCTGCTATTGCAGTAGGAGCTCCCGTAGTTGTCAAACCTTCTCTAAGTACGCCACTCTCTTGTGTAGAATTAGCAAATTTATTTCATGAAGCAGGTTTGCCTAAGGAATGGTTTCAAGTGGTAATTTGTGAGAATGATATCGCTGAAAAAATGGTCCAAGACGAAAGGGTACGTTTTTTTTCTTTTATAGGTTCTGCTAAAGTAGGCTATTATCTTAGAAAATTACTTCCCCCTGGTACGGGCTGTGCATTAGAACATGGAGGGGCTGCTCCCGTAATTCTTACCGAAGAAACCGACTGGCATAGGGCTATACCTCCCCTTGTAAAAGGAGGCTTTTATCATGCTGGGCAAGTATGTGTTTCGGTACAGCGAATTTTTGTTCCGCAAAGTTTTGTAAATGAATTTGCTGAAAGCCTTGCTGCTGCAGCATCAAAATTGGTAGTAGGAAATCCCAAACTGAAAGAAACGGAAGTAGGACCTTTAATTCATCCCCGAGAAGTGAAACGTGTAGCCCAGTGGGTGGAGGAGGCTGTGGCAGCAGGCGCGACTTTACTAACCGGAGGTAAAGAGCTTATCCATACTTACTATGCTCCTACTGTACTTTTAAATCCTCCGCTAGATGCTAAAGTTTCAAAGGAGGAAATATTTGGACCTGTAGTATGTGTATATTCGTATACAAAATTAGAAGATGCGATTGCGCAGGCTAATTCCTTGCCGTTTAATTTTCAAGCAGCCGTATTTTGTGATAATCTAGATAAGGCGTTTAGTATAGCCGTGCAGCTAAAAGGAACAGGAGTTATGATAAACGACCATACTGCTTTTCGTACAGATTGGATGCCTTTTGGGGGAAAGCAATTATCTGGAATGGGATATGGAGGAATTCCTTATACTATGCAGGACTATACGCATCAAAAATTGCTGGTTATTAAATCTGCGGCATTTAAGTATAACTAGCAAAAAATGAATTTATTATTTGAGATAAAAAAGCTAAAAAAATTAACAATTGCTTTTTTCTGGTTGGGAATAGGAAGTGCCAGCCAAGTATGGCCTCAAGCTAATGAAAAAATAAATGCTTTCCAGAAACTTTCACAGGCAGCTTTTTTTATGCAAAAAGAGCAGTATGAGCAAGCCCTGGTAGCTCTGGAACAACTACATGCTTTAGATACTACACTTATCATATCGTGGTTTTATAAAGGTAAAGCTTACTATCACCTCAAAAAATATGAACAAGCGTCTTTAGCACTAGAAAAATTCATCCGATCTCGAAACAAGCTAGAAATTTCTCTTGAAAAAAAAGAATTAGCTTTAGTTCAAAATTCGCAAGAAATGCTAGCAGAGTGCTGGGTGGAGATGGGCGCCTTTGAAAAGGCCCTTGCTTTGTATGATACTCTACTTTTAAAAAGCCCTGAAAATGTCAACTTACTCTTCAATCGTGGTAGGTGTCGTATGGCTTTAGGCCAAAAACATACCGCCTGCCAAGATTTTCAGCAAGCAGCAGCTTTAGGCCATCCCGCAGCTTATACGTGGGAAAAACAGTATTGTAAAAATTAGTATTTATTTTTATGCTAACGAATTACAGTTACATTCCCTACTCGTTTTTGTTTGCCTACTGAAATGATATAAATATATACACCCTCTGGAACAGGTTGGTTATTGTATGTTCCATCCCAACTTTGGGTATAGTCTTGAGTAAAAAAGATACGTACACCCCATCTATCGTAGATTTCGACCTGTTCAATGCAAGGAGCTTCAATGCGGGCAAATTCAAACTTATCGTTTAGGCCATCTCCATTGGGAGTAAAAACATTAGGAATATCTAAGAAAAAGTTACCAGCAGGGTCATAAGGGTATTTTAGTGCTCGAGTATATTCACAACCTTGAGCATCATACGCAATGAGGCGAATCGTATATACCCCAGGAATAGCAAAACTTTTAATAGGTTCTTCTAATTCTGAGGAAGTTCCGTCGCTGAATTCCCAGCGGAATCGCTTAGCACCTTGAGTATAATTTTGAATATCTAGCTTTGGACCACAAGTCTGCTGGGTAACTTTAAATTGGGGCACAATAGGCTCGGGAATCTCTACTGTTTTTTCTATGGAATCTGCACAAAAAGTAGCTTTGTTGATAATAAGTTTAATTGTGTACTTACCAGGGGCTAGATAGCGATGGGCAGGTAAAGAATCGTTAGAGATAGTACCATCTCCTAAGTGCCAAAAATAGTTTTTAGCGTTTTGACTTAAATTTATGATTTGCAGCGTAGAATCACAAAGTACTTGCTTTACCCAAAAAGCAGCTTTGCCTTTTTGTTCTATCCATATATTACGACTAAAAGTATCAGGACAGGCAGAATCAGGATTGATGATTAGCGTAATTAATGTATTAATACCAGGTTCCAATACTTCAGTAGGATTAGGAAGCTGAGAAAAGATTTTATTTCCTTTTTTCCAAACGAATTGAGAAGCATTAGTGCTGGAATCAGAGTTGAATTGAACAAGAGGATTACAAGGCTCAATATTAGCTCTAAAGTGCGCAAGAGCTATTGGCTTAACTATAAAGAGCCCGGCTACTGAATCTTTACATCCCGATCGACTTTCTACAGTAAGGGCATATTTATAAGTACCAGAAGCTAAATTTGTAAAATTGATTTTATTTTGTCCGATGCTATGAATATGATTTTGAAAGTACCAAGTAGTTTTTACTGCATTTAAACTTTGACTTTCGAGTGTAGCTTTGCCTTTACAGTATATAGAATCTGCTTTTAATTTTGCGATTGCAGGTGCATCTACTTGGATAATTTGCTTAAAAGTATCAGGGCATTCTGCTGTAGGATCGGCAATTAGAGTAATTTCATAGCCTTGGGCAATAGGAAAGCGCAAAGTGAGATTTTCTGCTTCTCCTAATTTACGGCCATTTTCTAGCCACAGGTAGTGAGAAGCATGGCGACTTTGATTTTTTAGTTCGACTATATCTGAGCATCTGGCATTGTAGGCACTAAATTGAGCAATGGGCTTAGGTGAAAGTCTAATTTTTTGGCTAGCTGTATCTCTGCAGCCGTTTTCACTTAGTACTATAAGTTGAAGAGAATATTCTCCGTCTTGCGAAAAATTAAAAGAAGGTTCTGGCTCTGTACTTTGGAGTATATTATCGATATACCAATACCACTGCTGGGCATTAAAGCTTTGATTTTTTAGAACTACTTTATATGTACACTTAGGTATACTACTTTCAAATTTAGCTCTTGTTAGTTCTGCTATAGAAATATTTTTTTCTACGGAAGCATGGCATGAATCTACAGAATAGGCAGTTAATAGAATATTAAAATTACCTGTTTGATTGTATTGGTAAACTAAATTTTCTTCGCGGCTAATAGTACCATCCCCTAGTTTCCAAATATAAAAATCACTGTTTTTACTTCTATTTTGAAGAACAATTTTCCCATTACAAGCAGGGACAGAGTGTATAAAGTCTGCTGTAGGTATAACAGGAATTTTAATAACCTTTTGAATAGTATCTCGGCATCCGTCTATTCCTTCTGCTATTAAACGTACCGTGTAAGTACCAGGAGCTTTATAAATATGTACAGGATTTTTGGCTTGACTATAGTTAGAATCTCCAAAGTCCCACCAAAAGTAGGTAGCCAGTGGACTGTTATTTTCAAACTGCCTTCGAAAATTGCACTCAAAAGCTGGAATTTTGAAATTAGCTCCTACTCCTTTAGTAATATGAATTTCAAGAGTAAAACTTTGAGGGCACACGGAATCAGGATTTGCAGTTAAACGTACCCTATAAATCCCTGTATCTTCATAAAGATGAATAGGAGAGGTAGCCTTCGAATAATTTCCATCTCCAAAATCCCAATAATAGCTGCTTGCACCATAGGATAAATTTTCAAAAAATACTCTTAAATTGCATTCTGGAATGCGATAGGTAAACGCAGCAATAGGTGTTTGACGCACAAAAATCCATTTTTCTACAGTATCTGCACAGGCAGTACCCGGCTCCGCAATTAATCTCACTTTATAGGAGCCAGGTTGTCTATAATTATGAATAGGGGAAAAACTACGAGATTGAGTACCATCCCCAAACTCCCAAAGAAAATTGTTAGCATCCCGACTTCGGTTTTCAAATACTACCCTCAAAGCACATTGGGTAGAATCATAATAAAAATTGGCATGAGGTCCCTCTTTTATTTCTACCACTTGGCTAAACAGATCAGGGCAACCGGAGTTAGGGTTAGCTATTAAGGTCACTAAATATCTACCTGGTGCAGGAAATGTGTAAGTAAATTGATGTGCAGTAATACGCTCTCCATTAATTAGCCAAAGAAAATTATTACCATTTCTAGTTTGATTAATAAATTCAACTTCCTGAGGGCAGCCTAAAGTTTGAAAGCGAAAGCGAGCCTGCGGAGGTAAACTAACATGTATTAATTTTTCTACTGTATCTGGACAAGAAGAAAAAGGCTCTGCAATAAGACGTACTCTGTATGTACCAGGAGCAGGGTATAAATAGGTTGGGTTTACAGCGGTACTTGTTTGATTGCGGTCACCAAAATTCCATAAAAAGTTAGAAGCCCATAAGCTTGTGTTTTTAAAGTGAACCCTACGACTACAAGTAGAATCAGCCTCAAAATTAGCACGGGGTAAGGGGGGTAAAAACAAAATTTGCTCTGTAGTATCAGCGCATCCCTCTCCTATGGAATAGATGAGAGTGAATACATGCCTGCCGTTTCTTGCTAAATTGTAAGTCGCGGGTAGTAATTGGGTTTGTTCTACTTGGTTGATAAAAAATCTTGCAATACCACCACCCGGGGTAGAAAAATGGCTAGCATGGATGAGATAGGAACAAGGCTTATGAGTAACTTGCAAAATTGCTTTAGGCTGAATGCCCACTTCTATTACTTTTACTAAAGTATCAGCACAAGGGGTATGAGGGTTGGTGATAAGCCGGAGAGTATAACGCCCTGCATTCCTATAAGTATAAATACCTGGTTGGCGGGCTGTAGAACGACTTCCGTCTCCAAAATCCCAAATGTACGATTCTGCTCCCTGAGTAAGATTTTGTATCTGAATAGAACGTGCACAGGGGTTCACGGTTACATCGAAAGCGGGGTTGATTTTACCCGAAACAACAATTTCTTGACTTACTTCGTCTCTTTGATTGCACTTGTTAGGGTTGATAGCAATTAACTTGATAGTATAAACTCCGGCTCTAGGAAATGTAACTATAGGATTCGTTTCACCAGTGGTTTGTCCATTTCCCAGATGCCAAATGTATGCGGTTGCACCCTGGCTTTTATTCCTCAAATAAATAGTATAAGGAGCACAACCGTTAAGAGAAAATATTTCATAATCGAACTCTGCTATTACTGTAGAAGCAATATCAAAAGCCAGCTTAAAGGAACCGTTATTACAGTTACTCGCGTTATTATACCTGCTCCAGGCATTAGGTGTAGTAGGAAAATCATCGTTTCCGCCGCATCCCGCACATACAGACTGATATACTATTCCTTTTTTATCAAAACGACTAGTGCCGCCATCAACATGCTCCTCAGAGATGTTGCCCCCAAAGAAAGTAGCATAGAGCAGCGACTGCATATTCCTTTCAAAAACAGCAAGGTAAAAGTCAGCACCATCTGTGGTTCTTTGTAATGCATCTAAAGTAGTAGGTAGATTACGAGTAGAACCAAAAGTGGTAGTAGGTGTTCTACTTAAACCTCCCCATCCACTTATGTACACATTTTCGCAAAGATCTACCATAAATGCTGAAAGGGTAATATCTGGTGTATTTCTTCCCGAGCCAAACCTTGTAGAGTAAATAGGTGCACTTAGCCTAGGATCTATTTTTACAATAAATTGACTACCACTATTTACGCTATACCGTGCATTGCGAATAGGAAAGTTTCCCTCAGTTTGTCCTGCAAAATATATGTTTGCGTCTCTATCTAAGTCTAATAGGTAGGCTTGGTCATAGCTACTAGTTCCTATATAAGTAGCATTGAGTACTTGGCGAGCGTCAGGGGTAATCTTAAGAACATAGCCATCAGCAGTTCCCCCATTATAGTTGCTTTGCCAGCCATTAAAACGTACTGGGAAGCCCGTGCTACTATTAGTACCCCCTACAATAACGATATTTTTTTGATTATCTATTTTTAATGAATACCCCGCATCGTATTGATTACCTCCCCAGTAAGTAGAAAAGATGAGATCACTTAAGTTGCGATTAAATTTGAAAATACAAGCATCTTGCAAGCCGCGTAGTTGAGTTTGGATAGTATTAGAAGTAGTAGGAAAGTCAGGAGAAGAAGTGCTAGTTGCTACATAGCAATTATCTGCCTCATCTAAAATTATTTCCCCGCGAGCATCGTCGGCATAAAATTTATATAAAGGATTGCGGCTAGCCCGTTCATTAATTCCATCATCTTCACTTCCCCCTAAGTAGGTAGAAGCTAGCAATTGAGCACCATCCTCACTGATTTTGCTAACTATTATGTCAATTTTACCGGCATTTTGTTTTTGAAAAGCATTAGGAGTAGTAGGAAAATTTAGAGAACGGGTAGTCCCTAGAATATATAATTCTTTAGCACGATTTGTTACTAGACTATGGGGCTGTTCATTGTGAGAGCCACCCAAATAAGTAGCCCATATCCTCTGTGAACCATCAGGTGAATATTTAATAATAGCAATATCACTTCCGAACCAAAGGCTATATTGGTCGTTTAAAGAATTATTACTTCCCCCAAAATTTACTTGTAAAGCTCCTACTGAAACAGGATAACCAGTGCTATGGCTTATCCCGCCCGAATACAATGCTCCATCAACATCGTAAGTAGCAGTAAATCCCCAATTATCACTATAGGAGCCTGTATAAGTGGAGAAAACTAAAGTAGGATCAATGATAAGGGGGAACTTAGAATTATACCCCTGAGGAAAATCAAGGGTAACGATGTTGCCCTGAATTTTATAGTTACAAGGGATAAAAATTTTTTTACCATTTATTTCTTGCCAAGCTAAAGGGGGCGATTCAACAATCTGCCCACAACTTGTATGCAAGATAAGGTTATTTTCTTTTAGTTGAATATAAGATACTCCCTCATAGTAGAGTTCAATATTTTGAGGGTTGCTTCCGGGTCTACAAATAAAATCATATTTTAACTGATTTTTATCGTCTGTATACCAAACTAAATCAATGTTTGGATATAGGCTATGATAAATTATTTGCTTATAAGCCTTTACATAGCTAGCAGTTGTATTACTGTAGAAATAATTGCTATAGTCGGAAGAAGCAAACTCAGGGCTTATCACTAAATTAGAGTTAGCATTTAAGTAGTGCACTCGGAAAGCATGCGCCCGAGATGGCACTTGAGAGCATATATCCTTTTCTGAATGAAAAGGATGATTACATTTTGATGGAAATTCAAGAAGCAAATAAGTAATCTTATTCTTTTCTAGGTACAATGCGCCTACCGAAAGTTCTGCTTTATAGAGTATATTAGGATGCCATTGACCTTTGTTTTCTTGAAAACGATATATATTTTTGCTTGTGGGTAGGATGGTACTTGCATATATAGCAAAGTTGCTTGCCAACATCATCGAAACAAAAAGCAAGCACCTTAATAGTTCAAAAAAATAGGGAGAGTATATTTTGTTACACACTTTTACTATGAATCAAAATATAAATCAAAAAAAAGGAAAGTTTACTACTACCTAATATAGTAAAACTAAATAAAAATAAAAAACACTTATGATTAATAATCGAATGAAAAAAGCAAATGCCTGCCTAATAATAGGCAGGTAATTTTGTATTAGGCCAAATTTACTAGCGAAGGATAGTAATTCCACCGTTACGAGTAATTTGTGTACTATAGAGGTTGTCCAGATTGAGTCTTAAAATATAAAAATAATGACCTGGTACAACAGGCTCTCCATTTATAGTTCCATCCCATAGATTAGTGGGGTCGGTGGATATATGAATTAACTTTCCCCACCTATCGAAAACGGAAAACTGCACACTTTTGATAGAGCGGATTAAAACGTTATCTAGGGAAAGTTTGTCATTCACACCATCTCCATTGGGGGTAAAAGAACTTGGAATTTCAAAAATAGGACAATTATCGACGCAGAATTCCTTGCTTTTTTCACTTTCATTACCTGTAAAATCTATAGCCGAAAAAGTATAACAGCCCGCAATAGTTTGTTCTGCACTTTTATCTATTAAGAAAGTAAGGGTATCTAATAAAAAGCCTTCGCTATTACGTGCACTAACTTTTTGGATTAAGCGGTAGGGGCCACCAATGTTTCTGGAATAAAAAATTCGATACTCTTTTACATCTGGCGCACATAGAGTATCGGCTTTTAACCATCGAAATTGTACTCGAAAGTTTTCGCAATCTGCTTGTACTTGAAATCTATAAGGAGGAGGTAAACAGGGTGGAATGGTATCAGTGGCTTTTTCACACTTTCGATTTGAATCATTTAGAAGAGGATCTTTTAAGCCAGGAGTAGCATAGGTGCCGATTGAGCGAATAAAGTAGCAATATTCTTTGCCAATAGGTAATCCACTCCCCCTTTCTCCCATATCGGTAAAAGTATGAAGCCTACTACCATTGCTAGGCACAGTTTGAATAAGAGTATAGGGGCCATCAAAATGTTCACTGCGATAAATTTCATACTGTTTGTTAGTCCAAGGGACGTATTCTTGCCATGTTAAGCGGATGCCACTATTTACTGCGCTAGTGCTTAAAAAGACACTAGAGGCCTTATCGCTACTAGAAATTTCTTTTGCCTCCCTATCTATAAGGTAGATGCGGTAGGAAAAGGCATTAGCTCGGGTATTAAGAAAAGTATCTTGAAAAGTTGTATCTGTAAAAGCAAGAGGTGTTTGCGAAATTCTTTGGAAGCTTGTTGGTTGGAACCCTATTCCTCTGTACACATGATATTTATAAGGGGGTGGAAAAAAATTACTATCTATGCGTGATAAAATAGGCTTGGCCCAAACAACCCTTAAAGCTCCATTCCTTTGGTCTGTAGTAGATATGCTATCGTTAGTGATAACAGGCATATCACGTAGTATGCGCAAGCAAGTATCAGGAGAACCACAACTGCGAACCCCCCCCGGAAATATAGCTACTACACGGTAACAAAATTTTTCACGGTAGTCTAAACCTCGGCCGTTATTGTTATCCACAAAAGTTGTGTTGTTCCTTCCTACTACTATTCCAACTCTCCGATAGCCACGTGGCAGTCCTGTACAGCAGGCTGTATCTACTGGTAGAGTAATAGTGCTATCATTACGATATATTTCATATCCTCGTACTTGTTCACAAGGATGGGGTTGCCAACGAAGAGTTATTTTTCGAGAGCCAGGCTCAGCTTCTAACTTGCTCACTCCCTCTGCTACTACTCGTAAAATAGTAGTAGAATTAGCGGCTAGCGTAGGTCGATTTCCCAGGTTATCATGTGCGTAAAAGTCCAGTTGATAGAAGCTTCGACGCACGTGCTCACAAAGAGTTTGCCAGCTAAACTCCGCTTTAACTGTATCACAAATAGGATTATTCATTCTGTGTCGGATAGGTTGCTGCGGAAACCCTTGGACATTAGGGGGACATAAGAAGTCTAAACGGGCAGGACTATTGCCAACGCTAAAAGGACCGTTAAAGCCGCGGCCTCCATTATTTAGATAGAGATAGAGACTATCATTACGGTCTGGATCCCATGCTTTGATAGGAAAGCGAACCACTTTACCCGCCTTAATACACAGTTCTCTTGGAGCTTGAATAACAGGGGGTCTATTATTACAAGGTTCCACAAATATAGCCATATCTCGAATGAGGTTTCCTATCCACTGTCCGTTTCGGTATTCTTCTACTAGAATAGCAATATTATATACACCTGGCTGCTGCGGTGTGTCCCAGGTTATTAAGCCCGTTCGCCGGTCTATTGTAAACCGTCCTCCAAAAGCACTAGGCAGTTGAAAATTAGCTACACTTACAGGCTGGTTAAAATTAGGAGGATCATACTGTTGGCAATTAATAAGGCTGTAAACTAATGAATCTCCGTCAGGGTCAAAACCGCCAGGATTATGTGTCCAAAGTTTGTTAGTGCAGGCGTCGTCTAATGGTTCGTTAAGTAAGACTACCGAATTATTTACACCACGCCCAGGGCTATTGTTGAGGCGGGTAGCTACGTAAAAAGCAGTTGCCCCTGAATTTGACATGTTTTTTACATAATTTACTCTTGCTACGTCTTTATAACGCAGTTCGTATAAACCCGGACTAAAATAAAATCGAGTGCGGTAATAATTCCGTTTTATTTTAGGACGAATGAATACTCCAAAACGCGCAGGAGGAGGACAAGCAGCTTGCATGCCATTTTCTCTAGGAATATCTTTAATCGTAGTAATATAGACTTTATTTTCTCCCTGAATTCCCCAAATTTCAATATCGGCTGTGCAGCGGTCTACACCTGCTGCTGTAGGATCAGTGTAGGTGGTTAGAAGGATTTCGTATAAATTTGTATCAATGCGGGTATAAGTAATTTGACCAGCTAAGTTATGAGAGGCTGTAGCTGGAATAACAATTCCGTCTATTAAGCAGAGCAGAAATAAAAAAAAGCGATATATTTTGAAGTGACTAAGAAAAAAA
>JANWXU010000084.1 GCA_025057395.1 Bacteroidia bacterium
AATAAAATCGCTGCTACTATCATTGGGTCCAAAATCATGGTCGTCCCATATTGCAATATGCCCGCTACAATTAAGCAAGGGCTGAAGCTCTGGAATGGATCTATCATGAGTATATCGGTATATCATTCCTGTACGGCTTGTCCAGTCGGATTCTCGAAAATACACATTATCACCAAGCCATAGCATAAATTGAGGATGGTGGGTATAAATATGACTAAAAATTTGGTAATCTCCACCATAAGGCTTACCTTTATAGTCGTACAAACCATCATTAATGAATGCACAGCTTCCTAGGGCAAATCTAAAATTGGGAGCCTCTTTAATTCTGCGGTACCAAAGTGGAGGAGTTTGAAAGCGCATAGGGTAGGGCCATTTAATTTTTCGATTATTGATGAGTAATTGGTATTCATAAACTTTTCCTGGCTGTAAGCAGTCTCCGCGCAAATGTACTACATAGGCCCTAGAGGGTAGAGTCTGGGCTATGGCTGTTGAATATCGCTTTTTTTTATTTCCTACCTCCCAATATTGAATTTGTACTTTTGCTTTTTTTCGAAGCTGAACCCAGAATGTAACTTCTCGCATTTGAGGAGCTCCTACCATAGGACCTGCATTAATGTATCTTTTGATATATTTTTTGTTTTGAGCTGTATTACTTGTAGGAATGAGTAGGATAAAAGTTAGTTTCATTAATAAAATTAGGGAGTTTACTATCTTTTCCCTTGTTTTTCTTATAGGTAGAAAACGGCCTTTATTTTTTTTAGGAACCATATACTTTGGTATTTTGTAGTTTAGAATAATTCTAAATAAGCTACTCTCTTAATATAAAATAAAAATCATTGTGAAATCTTACTGAATTTAAGTTGGATATAAGGTATACAAACAAACATTGGTAGTTTAAGCAAGCAAACAAATTTATATTTTATTTTGTTGTCGAAATTGTTCTCTAACTAAAGTTTTTTGTAGTCATAGATGATAAAACACCCGATTGTCGACTTATTACGTCAAAGAATATTGATTATAGACGGGGCGATGGGTACAATGATACAGAGCTATCAACTCACCGAAGAGCAGTATCGGGGCCAACGCTTTGCTGATTTTTGTGTACTTTCTCCCTCAGAAAATTCTTCTCCTAGCCATGCCTCGCTTGATCCTTCCCAGGGTAGTTGTTGCACGGCTCATAACTCTAATGGTGGACAAAAAGGCTTTCTTAAAGGTAATAATGAATTATTATCTCTTACCCAGCCGCAAATTATCTATGAGATTCATTCCGCTTATCTTGCCGCAGGTGCTGATATTATAGAAACTAACACTTTTAGTGCCAACGCTATTTCTCAGGCGGATTATCAGATGCAGCATTTGGTTTATGAAATGAATGTGGCATCTGCTCGAATTGCTAAAAAGGCAATTGAAGATTTTGCTTCTGCTACTCCTCGCTTTGTAGCAGGGGCTATTGGTCCGACTAATAGAACAGCCTCTCTTTCGCCAGATGTAAATGATCCGGGCTTTCGAGCCGTTACTTTTGATCAGCTTAAAGAAGTGTATACCCAGCAGATTAGTGGGTTGATAGACGGAGGAGTAGATATATTGCTGATAGAAACAATTTTTGATACTCTTAATTGCAAGGCTGCTATTGCTGCTGCGGCTGAGTATTTCGAGCAGCGTTCGGTTGAGCTGCCCGTTATGATTTCTGTGACTATTACAGATGCTAGTGGTAGGACTCTTTCTGGGCAAACTTTGGAGGCATTTCTGATTTCTGTTTTACATTGCCCTAACTTACTAAGCATTGGTATAAACTGCGCCTTAGGGGCAGCAGAAATGCGGCCCTTTATGGAAGAGCTTTCGGCAAAAGCACCTGTTTGGGTAAGCTGCTATCCTAATGCGGGCCTACCTAATGCTTTTGGAGGATATGACCAAACACCCAAGGAAATGGCAGCTCTACTACGGGAATTTGCAGAAAATGGATGGTTAAACATTGTAGGAGGGTGCTGCGGAACAACGCCTGAGCATATTCGTGCTATCCGAGAGGCTGTAGCGCAAAGCAAGCCTAGAAAGATTCCTCAACTGCCTGTAATTACTCGCTTTAGTGGTCTAGAGCCCATGAGTCTTACGCCTGAAATTAATTTTGTAAACATTGGTGAGCGTACTAATGTTACGGGCTCTCGAAAGTTTGCTAAAATGATTCTATCGGGGGATTTTGAAAGTGCCCTTTCTGTGGCTCGGCAGCAAGTGGAAAATGGTGCACAGATATTAGATGTAAATATGGATGAGGGAATGTTGGATGCTGAAGCAGCAATGGTCAAATTCTTAAATCTGCTGGCTGCAGAGCCCGATATTGCCCGCCTTCCTATTATGGTAGATTCTTCCAAATTTTCAGTAATACAAGCAGGTCTCAAGTGCTTGCAGGGAAAAAGTATTGTTAATTCAATAAGCTTAAAAGAGGGCGAAGAAGTATTTTTACAGCAGGCAAAAATTGCAAGAAAATTTGGTGCTGCGGTAGTAGTAATGGCTTTTGATGAAAAAGGACAAGCAGATACTTTTGAGCGAAAGATAGAAATTTGTGAAAGGGCGTACAACTTACTTACTCAGAAGATTGGATTTCCGCCTGAGGATATAATTTTTGATCCTAACATTTTTGCCATTGCTACTGGTATAGAGGAGCACAATAATTATGCTGTAGACTATATAGAAGCGGTTCGATGGATAAAAACCCATTTACCTTATGCTAAAGTAAGCGGTGGCGTTAGTAACCTGTCTTTTGCTTTTCGTGGAAATGAGCCCGTGCGGGAAGCTATGCATTCAGTTTTCCTATACCATGCTATCCAAGCAGGTATGGATATGGGTATTGTTAATGCTGGGCAGCTGGCAGTATACGACGAAATAGAGCCTACGTTGCTCAAGTTGGTAGAAGATGTAGTGCTTAATCGTAGCCCGGATGCAGCAGAAAAACTTCTTGCCTTTGCTGAAACGCTAAAAAAAGATAAAAAAGAAACTCAAGAAACACTTACTTGGCGTACTCTTCCAGTGAATGAACGTTTAGTACATGCTCTGGTTAAAGGAATTACAGATTATATTGAACAAGATGTAGAAGAGGCAAGGCAGCAGTACAGCTCCCCGCTGGAGATTATTGAGGGCCCTTTGATGCAGGGAATGACGGTAGTTGGCGATCTTTTTGGTGCAGGCAAGATGTTTTTGCCGCAGGTAGTTAAGAGTGCTAGAGTAATGAAAAAGGCGGTAGCTTATCTTATTCCTTTCATTGAAGCTACCCCAACCCAAGCTAGCTCCCAAAAAGCAGGAAAGATTCTTTTAGCTACTGTAAAAGGAGATGTACATGATATTGGCAAAAATATAGTAGGTGTAGTTTTGGGCTGTAATAACTTTGAGGTAACTGATTTAGGGGTGATGGTGCCCTGTGAAAAAATTTTATCAGTAGCCAAGGAGCAGAATGTAGATATTATTGGGTTAAGTGGATTGATTACACCTTCGCTAGATGAAATGGTGCACGTAGCTAAAGAAATGGAACGACAAGGATTTAATATCCCATTATTGATTGGTGGAGCAACTACTTCGCGTATTCATACGGCTGTAAAAATTGATCCTTGTTATAGTGGCTCAGTAGTTCATGTACTAGATGCTTCACGCGCTGTTCCTGTAGCCACTACTCTAATGAATCCACAACAAAGAATAGGATTCATTTCAAATATTAAAAAAGAGTATGCTCAGCTAAGAGAGCAGCATTTGATCCGTAAAGTAGAAAAAGAGCTAGTACCCATTGAAGAAGCGCGCCAAAACCGCTTGCAACTGAATTTTGACAATATTTTTCCTCCCCGCAAGCTAGGGATTCAAGTTTGGGAAAAAGTAGATTTAAATATTCTTGTAAATTACATAGACTGGACCCCTTTCTTTGCTACTTGGGAATTAAAAGGTAAATATCCTCAGATTTTGGAAGATCCAGAAATAGGGGATACGGCTAAGCGACTTTTTGCAGATGCCCAAAACTTACTAGAGCAAATTATACCACAAAATATTTTAGAAGCTAAAGCTGTTTTTGGACTCTTTCCCGCTAATTCAGTAGGTGATGATATTGAAATTTATGCTGATGAAAATCGGAGTAAAATTTTAGGTATTGTTCACACTTTAAGGCAACAAACTAAAAAAGGGAAAAACTTACCCTATTTAGCCCTAGCAGACTTTATTGCTCCTAAAGAAAGTGGTAAAATTGATTATATTGGGGCCTTTGCCGTCACTGCTGGCTTAGGTTTGGAAGAAATTGTGAAATTTTATGAAGATAATCATGATGATTATAACAGCATTTTAGCAAAAGCGCTTGCTGATAGACTTGCAGAGGCTCTTGCAGAGTACTTACATCTTTGTATTCGAAAGGAATTTTGGGGGTACTCTCCAGATGAAAATTTTACCAACGAAGAATTAATAGCTGAGAAATATGTAGGCATACGCCCTGCACCTGGCTATCCGGCTTGCCCTGATCATACTGAAAAAATTACTTTGTTTACCCTTTTAGAAGCTGAAAAAAATGCACAAATATTTCTAACAGAAAATTTAGCTATGTATCCTGCTGCTTCAGTTTCTGGCTGGTATTTTGCTCATCCTAAATCAGAATACTTTGGTGTAGGTAAAATTGGGAAAGACCAGATTTTGGACTACTATAAGCGCAAAAATATGACCATCGAAGAAGTAGAGAAGTGGCTAGCCCCTTACCTTGGATATAATCCTGAGACTTCTTCTAATGTAGTTATGGAAGTGATAGGCAAATAAAAATAATTAATTTTAATCATCGATAGTAGGGATAAAAGTAACTTTTTTTACCCAACTCAACGTACGCATATAATCTAGGGTAGTATTTCTTACTGGAGAGTCGAGCTCTAAAACTAGGCAGGCGTCGATATTTTTGCCTTTGCGAGCAACCGTCATAGTGCCAATATTGCAATCATCATGAGCAATAATGTTGGAAAGAAAAGCAATACTGCCTTTAATATCTTGGGCTAGAATAACTAAAGTATTAGGCACGCCTGATAAGTTAGTAAAAAAACCATCAATTTCGGTGATACTAATAAGTCCTCCGCCTCTAGAAACCCCTAGTACCTCAACCGTATTTGTTTCTCCCTGTGCTAGAATACGTATGGTATTAGGATGCAGTTTAGGGGCACTACTTTGAGATTTCATCTGGATTATAATTCCACTTTGTTGGGCTATGTTTAGTGCATCTCGCAATCTTTCGTCATCGGTGCTCATATCTAGTAATCCCCCAATGGCAGCTCTATCGCTTCCATGCCCCTCATAAGTAGTTGCGAAAGAATTATAGAAAGTGAGAACCACATGCTTGGGTGTCTCCCCTAGTAGTTTCCTTGCCATGCGGCCAATCCGAGCTACCCCTGCTGTATGAGAACTAGAAGGACCTATCATGATGGGACCTATCATATCAAAAATACTGCTTCGCATTTTATTAATATAGTAAAAAGGCTTAAAAAACAGGGTAACCGTCTAAAGAGTAAGCTAGAAAAATTATTTTCAACTTATTAATAAATTTATTAATAAATTGTTTCCAATTTATTTTTTAAGTAATCAATAAAATGCTGAGGATTAAGCTTTTCGCCGGTAGCAGCTTGACATATTTCTTCAGAGGTATATAAACGTCCTTTGCTATAAATATTTTCTTGTAACCATTGATGAATAGACTCAAATTTTCCCTGCTTAATATCTTCTTGCAGATTAGGAATTTGTTTTTGCAAAGTATTATAGAATTGAGCAGCATAAAGGCTGCCTAGGGAGTAAGTAGGAAAATAGCCAAAAGAACCTAGTGACCAGTGGATATCTTGTAGCACTCCCTGTGCATCATTGGGTACTTCTAGACCCAAATATTCTTTTATCAATTGGTTCCAGGCCTCGGGTAGTTCTTTTACTTTGAGTTGTCCATTGATGAGGGAGCGTTCTAACTCAAAGCGTAGTGCAATGTGTAGGTGATAAGTAAGTTCATCGGCTAAAATTCGGATAAGCGAAGGCTCCACTCGATTAACGCTTTGATAGAAGTGGTAGGCAGTATAATTTTGGAGGGCATCGGGAAAATAAGCTACCAGTTGGGGGAAAAGAAATTCACAAAATGCTAGGCTGCGACCAATATTGTTTTCCCATAATCGAGATTGGGATTCATGTATAGAGAGAGAACAAGCTTGAGCCACTGGTAATCCATAATATTCAGGTGGAAGTCCTTGCTCATACAGAGCGTGCCCGCACTCATGAATAGTAGAATAAAGCATCAAGTGTAGATTGTTTTCATCGATACGGGTAGTGATGCGTACATCTTCCATGGAAATAGCAATGGAAAAAGGATGAGAGGAGACTCCTACATGTCCTTTTTCAAAATTAAAGCCCAAATGCTTTAGTGTGTCTATACCTAATGCCCATTGTTTTTCTTTTGGAAAAATTTGGTTAATGAGAATATCTTCTGCAGGCTTAGTTTTTTTTTGTATGTGGCTGAGTAAGTCTTTTATAGGTGGAATGAGACTAGAGAACAGCTCTGCTATTTGTTTAGCTTGGGCACCCGGTTCATAAATATCTAAAAGAGCATCATAAGGCTCGGTATCATAACCGTAATACTCTGCTTCTTGCCTTTTTAGATTTAATAATTTTTCTAAGGGTTCCTCAAATATTTTAAAGTTAGACTCTTTTTTAGCTTCTTCCCAAACGCTCTGGGCCCATGAGCAAGCTTCTGCTAGTTGGGCAGCAAATTCTACTGATAGGCGGGTGATTTTTTTTAAGTCTTTAAGGTCTTGCTCAATATTTTTTTGTTCGAAAGTAGAGAGATTGGGGGCGTCACAAAGTTTTTGTACTAGGGGATAAGTTTCATTTATTAGCTTGTGTTGTTTGATGGCAGAAAGAGTCCCCAGCTGACTAGCTCTTCTTGCTAGACTTCCTTTAATGTTATTTACCTCTTGGTCCCATTGCAATAAGTTAATAGCTGCTTCTAAATCAGCAATAATTTTTTTTTGATGATGATATGCTTCAAAACCCTGCATAGGTTTTTTGTGATTAGCTCATAACAAATATATTAATTTTAAGAATTTACTTATTCACTGAAAAAAATAGAAATAAATGCTAAAAAAGAGGAAAAAGAAAGGGCTCCCCTTTTTTGTTTAGGGAAGCCCTTTCTTATGGCAAAGAAGCAAAGATAGGCTATCGAAGGTTAAGTTAATGAGCTTGTGCAGGGGGTGGAGTAGAAGAAATTGGCATGATAAGGAGGTCAAAAAGAATCTCATTTTTGATAGCATTATCTGCCATTCCTTTGTAGGTTATGCCCCATAGAGTGCGGTCTATCTTAATTGATTTTGCTTTTGCGATAAAGGCTCCTTTAGCAGGCTCTAGTTTTACAGGAAAAGAAACTGATTTTTCAATATTTTTCAAAGTTAAATTGCCTGTAACTATGTGGGTAGTTGAGTCGGTAGGTGCTGCCTGTACTTTAGTAATTACAAATTTACCTATCGGGAAGGAGTCTACCAAAAAAAAGTCTTTGGTTTTTAAATGAGATTCTAATTTTTTCTTATCCTCACCTTTGAGGTCGGTTACTTCAATTGATTTCATGTCGATAATAAATTCCCCTCCTATGAGTGTATCGCCTCTCATTTTGAAGGTTCCGCTTTGTAGTTTAATAGTGCCCTCGTGGCGGCCTGTTACTTTAAAGCCCATCCACTTAATTTTACTGTTTTGCACATCTACTGTAATTTCTTTTTCTGCAGTTGTTTCAGGCACTGCCTGGGCTTCGCCTACTTGTGCTTCTGTTCCTTTAGGCGATTGGCAGTGGTAGCTACCTAGAGCTAAAGCTAATCCTAGTAGTAAGTGTTTTATTTTCATATTTCAAAAGAGCGGTTGCTCCCAGCTAAATATTAGGAGCAAATATAAAAATTCGGCAATAAAGTTAGTAAAAATAGATGGAAGTAGGGTAGCAGAGTAGACTTAAACCCAAGCTTCTACAGCACTTAAAAAATCAGGATCTGACACTTTAGTGGTGGGTTCAAACACTTTAATTTGGTCTCCTGCTCTATTTACTAAATATTTTTGGAAGTTCCACTGTACAGGAGTTTTTGTGGCTTCGGTAAGGTAAGCATAAAGGGGGTGTATATCCTCTCCTTTTACGCTAATTTTAGCAAACATAGGAAAGGTTACTCCATATTGGCTGGTACAAAAGGCATAAATTTCTTCGTTGCTACCCGGCTCTTGATTGGCAAAATTATTAGCCGGAAAGCCCAGTACTTCTACTCCCTTATCCTTATACTGTTCGTAAAAAAGTTCTAAATCAGCATACTGCGGCGTTAATCCGCATTTGCTAGCTACATTCACCAGTAATAGTACTTTACCTTTGTACTCACTTAGCGCTTGTGGCTTACCGTCGATTGTAAGCATCGTAAAGTCATATATGTTCATAGTACTTCAAGTAAAATTGGTTGAGAAATAATGAGAAATAAAACTAAGTATTTAGTAAATTTTCGACAGCCTTAAGAAATTCTTCTTCAGTTACATGAGTCCGTGAGCCAAAGTGCTTTACAGGCTTGCCATTTTTATCAACTAGAATTTTATTGAAATTCCAAGATATATCTTCTCCTAAGGTCTGTGTAAGATATCGATATAGAGGATGCATATCATCACCTTTGACGCTAATTTTAGCAAACATCGGGAAGGTAACTCCGTATTTGCTTCTGCAAAATTGTTTAATTTCTGCATTCGTTCCTGGCTCTTGGCCTAGAAAGTTATTTGCTGGGAAGCCTAATACTACTACATTTTTATCTTTATATTTTCTATAAAAAGCTTCTATTTCTTCATACTGGGGTGTAAATCCACACTTACTAGCAACGTTTACAATTAACACTACTTTCCCTTTATATTGGCTCAAGGGAATTTTCTCTCCGTCAATACTTTCCATTGTAAAATCATAAATACTTTGAGCTTTTTGCTCAGCTGGTAGGGGGTTTTGGAGTGCTTTTTCTCCCTGAGAAGTACAGCCTAAAATCAAAAGAGCCGCTACTCCTAATACTAAATAGCAAATACGCATAGTACTCTAATAATAATTAAAAAGTTACTGTACTACCTTAACTTCTTCAATGCCTAAAAAATTCCTTTTACATTATGCGTATTCTGCACTTAATAATTAATAATAGACTTGGTATTCTGCAATTTGCTTTAAGTAGCAGCTGCCATTTAAGTGATTAAGCCAAGCTATTTTGGATTGGCCGATGTTCAGGACAGAATATACCGCTTCTTTGAATTTGCAGGCATCTATCAAAGGGGTAGGATGAGTTTTTTGAATAGAAAAATGGTATTTAGAAAGATTCCCTGTGCTCCAATCCTCTATAATTAGATTGCGTAAAGTTGAATTTTGATTATTAGTGGGGTAAAGTAAAGTAAGGTAGTCGGAAACTTCAACTTTTGCGAAGTTTTGGGGGGACAAAAGACTATTATCACTTGAAAAATTGTGGTTTTTTTTCAGCGATTGAAGAAGATATTTTTGAAGTTTTTGATCTTCTTCTTTATAAAGTGATCGCATCTTTTCTTTCCATTGAGTAACTTCCGAACTAGAAGTAAGTTTATTTATTAAAAAAAACTTTTTGAAATATTCTACATTGTATTGTATAGTAAGATTATTGCCTGCTAAGCTTTGGGCTATAAGAAAAGCTTCTTCTGCTCGTTTCAAAAGCGAATCATGAGCAAAGGCAATGCCCATAATATTGTAGATAGAAGCTGCAGTAAGAGTTTCTTCTTTAAGCTTAAGATTTACTTCTTCATTTTGCAACAGCTCCTCTAGAATACCCTGTGCTTGGCGATAACGGCCTGTAAAATCATAGAGAGAAGCTAAATTAATATATGCGACTGCATAATTAGGGTCTAGTTGTTTGGCTGTTTCAAAATACTTTCGAGCTCTCTCTATATTTTTCTTTATTTCTTGTTTTTCTATAGAGGAGTGATTACGAAAGCGTAGTTCTGCATCTGAGAGCAGGGGATATTGGAAATCGGGGGGTGGAACAAGGCATAAAACTTGCATAAATATAGCCAGGCCCGCATTATTATAAACTTCGCGAGCTGGAAATTTATCTTTTCGAAGTAGGTATTCAAAACATATTTCTGCTTGCTTGTATTTTCCTAAAGCAAAAAAAAGTTGTCCCGCTTCAAAGACGCTATATATTTCTTCTACCCTTTGGAGCAGTTCTTGGGCTAATTTTTTTCTTTCTAAAAGAGGAGGATATTCGCCCGAATCTTGAATTGAAAACTCTTGATAAATTTTTTCTACTAAAAGTGGAAACACTCTTGGAGAATAGCCTGCAAGAGCAGCGTAAAAAAGCCCCGATACATCTGCGTCTTTTTCAAAAATAACCATAGATTGCTCTGAAATATCAGTTTTTCCAATTTGTCGGGCGAAACTAAGGCATTTGTCATGATTATGAAAGAAATGAGTAAGTTCATGGCCCAGAATGCAAGCTAAAGCATTGAGCGAATCTTGCCCTAATTGGCGACATAATTCGTATAACTTTTCGCTAATCACAATAGTATATTCTTGCCCTCCTCGAAATTCTGCAGTGATATGAGGGTTATTAATTAATAATAAGCGAGGAGGATTCCCTTTTTTGGTACCATAAGCCAGGCAAATTTCTTCATATACTTTTTTTATAATTTCATATTGATGGTTATTTTTGTTCAACTGCCTTTTTACTTGGGCCTGGAGCAGGTCCCATTTTGTATAAAAAATTAAAGAAATTGTTAGTATAAATTTTCTCATTGAGAGAAAGAAATTACAATTTGCTAATTTATACTCCGTGCTACAAAGTTAACGATAATACCGTTTATAGTCTTAAAAAAAATACAAGTAGAAATTGTATCTTAAAAAGTTATTTCTGTTCAATTTTAGAAATTACTCAGAATTATGCTATGAGCCTATTGAAAGAATTAATTGTATTGTAGGCGAGAATGGTATTGGCAAGACGAATATTTTGGAGGCTATTCATTATTTAGCCATGACCCGCGGTTTTTCTGCGGAAAAAAATGCTTTACAGCATCAAGCAGCTTTTTTTATGATAGAGGGTATTTTTCAGGATGCCGAAGGATTTATAATAGAAGTTCAATGTAGTTATACTTTGAATAAGGGCAAAAAATTATTTCTAGGTAAGAAAAATCTTTCAAAGATGAGTGAACATATTGGCAAAATTCCAATAGTCACTGTATTGCCCGATGATACAGAGTTGGTCAAGGAAGCAAGTGCTTTCCGCAGAAAGTGGCTGGATAGTATGATTTCTCAATTCGACCCCTCTTACTTGCAAGCTCTTATTGAATATGAGAGAATCTTAGCCCAGCGAAATTCCCTTTTGCAGCAAAACCTTAAAGAAGGTAAAATAGATAAAGAGCTTTTACATAGCTACAGTGCTTTTCTAGTACGCCCTGCCTTATACATTGTTCAAAAAAGAAAAGAATTCTTAGCTAAATTTTCAGAACCTTTTAGTTTTTTTTATGGGGAAATAGTTTCCAGGAGCGAAAAACCCCAGATTCTACTTCAAACTCCCTATTCTTTTGAAGATGAAAAAGGGTGGCAGCAGGCGTTTGCCTATTTTTATTCTAGAGAAATGACCTTAGGAAGAACTCTGGTTGGTGTTCATAGAGATGACCTTTTGTTTGTTCTGGAAAATAAACCATTGCGGCATTTTGGTTCCCAAGGGCAAATCAAAACATTTATTACAGCGCTTAAATTTGCTCAATACCACTTTTTAGTTCAAAGTACGGGTAAATTTCCTATCTTACTTTTAGATGATGTTTTTGACAAGTTGGACGAAGAAAGAATTGCTCGCATAATTAAACTTTTCCCTACCTACCTTAGGGGGCAAATTTTTATTACTGATACTTCGCTTCAAAGACTTAGTTCAATTTTGATAAATTTTTCCTCTACTTACTTTGTTACCATTAGTAATAATCAAATTCAGCCTGTTTATGCGTAAATTTTCTAATGAGTTTTCTTTAGCTCAAGCTATCGAGTCTTTTTTGCAAGAAAATAATTTGAAAGATAAATTGCTCCTTCATCGCATAAAAAGTGATTGGGCAGAAGTCGTAGGACCCATTATAGCTGCCCAGACTGAAAAAGTTTGGTTTCACAAAGGAATTTTATATATTCAAATCAAGAACCCTATCCTGAAAACAGAATTGTTTTATTTGCGTGAGCAAATTAAAGATTATATTAATGCGCAAGCAGCAAAAGATTTATGCCAAGAGGTAAGAGTTTTTTAACTAAATTTTGTTTGGAATTAGCTTATAAATGAAGTTAGTTACTTTAATCATTTACCTATTTGTGACCAGCAGTATAATTTTTAGTGCTTGTAGCAGCCCCTCGCTACAAGATAATCAGCTATCTAGTTCTTCTGCTACTGATACATTAGCTTCTGGAAGTATGGATAGCATTAGTTCCGGTTCTAATTCTAATAGTGCTTCCCATCTTTCTAGCTCCCAGAGCTACGCATTGCCTAATTTACCCTCTTCCAAGAGTAAGGATAATGGCCAACTATTGGAAAAACAATCAGCTCCCTTACTTTCCGATGCTTCACCCAAGCCTGAGCCAATTCCTGAAGAGCCTGTTGCTTGCCACACCCTACAAGCAATTCTTAAGAATGCTTCATACTGTAAAGACAAATTTGTAGAAATAAGTGGTAAAGTTTGTGAAGCAAAGGAATGCCAATTCATAGCTCCCGCAGCTAGAGAGCCTTATAGTCGAAATTCTTGGCCTTTCAAACAAGGTAACTATTGTGTTTATGTTTTTGGTGCTCAGCCCGAGGCGGAAGAAGATGCTAGCCTAACTATTAAGGCGTACGTCCGCATAATTAATGGACAACTTTATCTCCAGATGCAGCCTTAATTTTTTACTTCATTTATTTGCCCTGCATTTCTTACTTAATAGTATTTACGAGTTTTTTAATAGAAGCACATAAGTACTATCCATTAGTACGCATTCAAAAACAGTTTTTTTGAGTAAGATTATAAGATTATTAGTTAAGCCTACTTTTCTTTATAGTCTCTTGTTGAAGTTACTATGAAACTTTTACTACTATTACAGTCCTTCCTATTTTTGGTTTTTTTTTCTTTTTCCTCAGCCATTCTAAAGGCACAAGGAGCATGGATAGTACCTGGTGCGGATGAAAATTACCCTCGAATATTACTCAAAAATACGCAAAAGAGTAGGGTACAAGCAAGCCTTACAGATACAATAATTCGAGCTGTATACCATGGAATTTACCAAAATGCTCTGAGCATACCTCCTAATGATAATGTAGATATTTCAAGTTGTCGCCAAAGAGCTACTATTGCTCAAAATGCAGCATTTGTATATTACGTAGATAGAAAGTATGACGCATCCTTTACTCCTATTCCCTTAGGCGAAGGTGAAAGAGATATTCTTTTAACAAAGTGTTTGCAGCTTCTGGAAAGTATAAATACTACGGTAGAGCAAATTACGATTTTGCAACCTAATATCTACACCAATTGGCAGTGGCGCACCAAGATGCTTATTCATTACCTATGTGCTTATGACCTTTTAAAAGGTGCCAATGTGCCTGATTTTCAATTACAAAGTGCACGCACAAAACTAATTGAATTTGCTCGTAACTTATATCGTGAAGCCAACCGTTCTGTATTAGGACTTACTTTCTTTGATGTTGTAAAAAATAATCACACCCTCATGACTACTTGTGCTCTAGGCGTAGCAGCTATAGTGCTTAATAATCACAATAGTGTTGATATAAATGCTCAGCCCCTTAATTGGATACAATGTGCTCTATGGCACACAGATAATATTCTTTGGCAAGATGCTAGCCGTAATTCAGAATCTAGTGTAATTGCTGGATATGCAGAAGGTCCTTATTATCTTAAATATTGGCTTTTGAATGGTCTGCCTTTTTTAGAGGAATGGGGCATTTTGCCCCTGATATGAACTTTTCTGCTACTTACAAAGGAATTACACGTAGCATTCGTAACCCTTGGTACGACCCTAATTATCAAAATTTATATGAATGGATAGCTCGTATTCGAATGCCGGATGGTAAAATGCCCCCTTTAGAAGATAGTTATATTGGTCAAGCTTTTTTAGAGCTAGCTTTTTTGGAAAAATCTAGGTATCACTGGAAAATATACGAGGGCTTGACCAGCTCAGCTGAATTTTATAACCAATCTTTATCTGAAGTTTTTGATTTACGTGCCCATTATATTGCGGCTACTACTTCCATGCAAGCGCAGGAAGATCGAGCTTTATTTCAAGCTTTGCCTAGAAGTGGTAATTTGGTATTTCGTTCTTCTTGGGGGCCCGAAGCTATATACATGCACGTGAATGGGAAGAATGGATTAATGCGTCAAAGTGGAGGAGGGCATAGTCAGGCGGATGCTTCTAGCTTTTTATTATATGCTTATGGAAAGTATTTGGCATTAGATGCGGGTTACTTAAGCTACGGGCAGCGCAATCAGGTAGGCAATGCCTATAACCATAATATGATCTTAGTAAATGGTACGTGTGGGCCGCCCATAGGATCACCCGGAAATGCAGGAGACGCAGATGCTTTTATAGAAAAAGCATATGATACCCCTTGCTTGGATTTTGGAAAAGTTACTACTTCTTACTGTAATGCTCAAATAGCTAGATATTTTTTATTTATTGACAATCGCTATTTTATACAGTCCGATTTTGTGAGTAGTTCGAGTGCCCAAAGTTTTACTTGGCAATTGCATGGACATGGGTTAGAAAATGGAAGTGCTACAACAGGTATATTTACCCGCAATTTTGCTAAAAATCAAGCTACATGGCGAAAGCAAAATGCCGCCCTATTAGTACATATTACTGCACAAAATGGTTTAACTAGTCTGGATACCGCATCTAGGCCTCACGAAATAGGCTATAATAGTTCTGCCTTACACACCACCCTTTTAGCAAATAAAACCGGAGAAAAGTCTACATTGTTTTTAGCTACTCTTTACCCTTATCAAGAGGAAAATGCTGCAGTAATAATTAACAATTTAAATGCGCTTCCTAGTCAGTTGACCGGCTTAGAGATATTAAATGATGGAAAAAGAGAATATATTTTTAGTCAGCTTACTTCAAGTAGTCGGGTTATTTTACCCAATTCAATTTCGTTAGGGGATACTATTTCCTTCGACGGGACACTTGCTTTTGTTTCTCATTCTGATAGTGGCAAATTTTTACAAGGGTTTATACACGAAGGTAGATTTTTGGACGTAGGTAATCGGAGGTGGATACAAAGTACTAAGTTGCTAGACCTAGCTTTGCAGTATTTGAATGATTCCACCTATTTTGTATACGCTAGCAAGGCGGATACTTTGAATTTTTATATTCCAGAAGGGGTAAAAAATGTAATTAATGAAGATAGTTGCATTATGGGGTGGCACTATGATTGTCAAAATCGTAGACTCAGCGTAATTCTTCGTCAAAAAGGTTCCTTTTTAATAAGAACCGAGAATTCGAAAATGCCGACCATAGATATAGATAATATCACTCTTTGCCAGGGGCAAACTTTATCTTTAGAGTTTTCTGCACTAGGAAATGTTATTTATAATTGGAAGGGACCTAATTTTTATTCCTTTCAAGGGAATAGTTTGAAAATTACTAATATTTCTACTCAGGTTTCAGGCACTTGGAGCCTAAATGTCTATTCGTTCAACTGCATTGTTGGTCAATTTAATTTTATAGTAAACGTTCTTCTCTTACCCTTAGCAACTGAACTTGATTCTAATGTAGTTTTATGTGAAGGTTCTACTTTACTTATAAGAGCCCGGTCTGAAGAGGCAGCTGCTTATACTTGGATGGGACCAGACGGTTTTAGAGCATCAGGCCCCTTATTAGAACGCCCAAATATATTCTCTTCAGCCGCAGGAACTTGGCAGCTTTATACGGAAAAGGGAGGGTGTACAATAACTCAAAATTTTAACGTAGCTGTAAAAGTTACTTCAAACATTTATTTTGACATTATTCATAATATGCCTCTTTGTGAAGGGCGAAATCTTTTCTTATCGGCAGCGCCTATTATGCCAGGGGTTCAATATCTTTGGCAAGGACCTGGTAACTTTAGTGCAATGGGCTATTCTATTACGCGTGCTAATATACAAGCCGTGGATTCAGGGATATATACTCTTGTTGGATTAATAGGAAACTGTAGCACGCCTATTGTCACTCAAAAGATAGAAGTACAACCTAGCCCCAAATGGGTTATACGTAAAGCTCCCTCTCCTTCTGTTTGCTTACCGCAGCAACCCGAGGTAGAATTAGATTTTTCTGCTGTTATTCCTTTTGTTTTTCAATATACTATTGGCGGCCATCATTTTGATACTACAATTTCTCTT
>JANWXU010000085.1 GCA_025057395.1 Bacteroidia bacterium
AATTAAGAAAATCTTTTTACTTAACTCACTATCCGAACTAAAACCAACTTCTTAGAACTGATATTCTTTGACTTTGACAAAATTATTGAAGTTTAGCTTATAGGTTATAAAATTTAAGTTGTTTATCTAGAAAAACAATGATAAACTTAGATTTGAAATCAAAATTAAATTTTATAATATTAATATTCGGATTACCCCTATTATTCTTGTTACTATCTTTTGACTATTTGAACTCTTCTTTGTTAATAGATTTCCAAGATCCAATTCACCCTCTATCTCCAAGGAGCCTTAGAAAGCCTTTTCAATTAGGGGAAACTATCGTATACAGAGTGCATTATGGGTGGTTTACGGCAGGCGAAGCACGCTTTCAAGTAGCTTCTCAAGTTAGATATTACCAAGGTAGACCCTGTTTTTTATTGCATGGCGAAGGAAAATCTGCTAGTTCTTTTGAATGGTTTTATAAACTACACGATACTTTTGACTCTTTTGTAGATACTTTAGCCTTCTTGCCCCATCATTATATTCGGCATTCTAGGCAGGGAAGTTGGCGCTTTAGCGATACGGTTTATTATGACTACCAACGATCTGTCATTCAAGGAGTAAAAGGACGTTTTAAAATGCTACCTAATACCCATGATATGCTTTCTGCCATATACTATGCTCGCTGCCTGAACCTACGCTCAGCTAAAAAGGGTCAAATTTTCCCTATTCCTATTTTCTTAGATGATGGTATATACGAAGTAGGGGTCAAGGTCTTGGGAAGAGAAATTATTTCTACCAAACTAGGAAAAGTACGCTGTCTTAAAGTGGCTCCGATTTTAATAGCCGGCAGAGTCTTTAAAGGGCGAGAAGAAATGCTCGTTTGGTTGACTGATGATGCCAACTTACTTCCGGTCAAAATCGAAAGTGCCGTTATTATAGGCTCTATTAGCGCTGACCTCAAAGAATACCGCAACTTAAAGTACCCTATCACCGCTATCGTCAGAGATTAACGAGGAAGTAACTAAAATAGTGAAGCTTGAAAACTTGGAGGAGAAAAAGGTTCTAATACATCTGGTGTATCATTCTTAGGATAATTTACTTTGGGATTTACGGGGTAATATTGCCAATCGTAAGAATGCATTTGCTCTAGCAAAAAAGAAATTTGTGTACTTTGCAAAGTTCTCTCATTAGATAGCCACTCCTGCTCTTTGTCTACAGGAATAATTAATGGCATTCGATTATGCAATTGTTCAATAGGAGGAATGGCTTGGGTAGTAATAGTCGATACTGAATGAATTACCTCCCCTTCTAGGCTGTGCCAGGTATCCCAAATAGCCGCTAAGGAAAGAAGTGGATACTTTGCTGAAAATATATAGTAAGGGACTTGCTCTTTCCATTCAAAAAACCCACTGATAGGTACTATGCAACGATGTTTTTGCCATAATCCTTTAAATCCTGGCTTTTCTAAGCAACTCTCTAAACGAATATTAATCATCACTTTTTTATTGTCTATACCCTTACTCCAACTTGGAATTAAGCCCCACCGCATCATAAGCATAGTATTGTACTCATCTACTTGCTTGATTATTACAGGTACTTGTTGCGTGGGAGCTATATTGTATCTGGGCAGAAAATTTTTTACTTCTTTCAAATGATAGCGCTTCTGTAGTATTTCGCCCTGAATTGCTAAAGCATAACGACCGCACATATCTGCTTTAAATTTTACAACTCCCTCTTAACCCCAAATAGCTATTTTTAATTTCTAAAATTCAAACTATTTTTTCTAAGTTTTCTATTTCTTTCAACATATACACCCTTGGTTGTAAAATTGCACTATAAAATCATAAAAATCATACCACCTCGCTAAAATATGCCTAGCAAAGATGTATTTTTCCCCTACGGTATTAGCAACTTTGCTCAAGTTGTTAATCAAGGCTATGTCTTTGTAGATAAAACGATTTATCTTGAAAAATTAGAACTTCAAAAACAAAAGTTTGTTTCTTTTCTTCGTCCTCGCCGCTTTGGCAAAAGCCTTTTCATTTCTTTGCTGGAATACTACTACGATACTTTTTACAAGGAGCATTTTGTCAAACTTTTTGGGAAATTTTACATTGGTCAAAATTCTACTCCTTTTGCCAATAGTTATCGTATACTATACTTCAACTTTAGCGGCATTGATACTTCTACTACAGAAAACAGCCGAAAGAGCTTTAATCTATCTGTAAAAGCCTCCTTAGAACGTTTTTTTGTTAAGTATTCTAATTTTTCTTCTCGCCACCAAGAAACTATCCGCCAATCTCAGGATGCCGAAGAAATGTTAACCTTACTCTTTCAAACTTATACTGATACCTTTCCAGTCTATCTACTCATCGATGAGTATGACCACTTTACCAATGAAATTTTAACTCGCAATTTAGAAGAGTTTAAAGTTAGTATTTCTCAAAATGGGTATGTACGCAAATTTTATGAAGTTATTAAAAATGCTAGTCAACAGGGGATAGTAGACAGAATTTTCATCACTGGCGTTTCACCTATCACCTTGGATAGCCTTACCAGCGGCTTCAATATTCTCAAACACTTAAGCCATGAGGAAGAATTCCATAGTATGCTAGGTTTTTGCGAGGAAGAGGTGCGTAGCCTATTGCGTTTGGTATTAGAAAGCCCCCAAAAAGAAGAATCCATTATGCAAGACTTACACTACTACTATAATGGCTATCGGTTCCATCCTACTTGCCCTAATAATATTTACAATCCTGATATGGTACTATACTTTTTAGAACACTTTAAAAAAAAACAAACTTATCCCCGCCAAATGCTTGACCCTAATATCATGCCAGATTACGGGAAGCTCAAAAAAATGTTTGAGATTGCTGATTGGAAAAAAAACAAGCAAGTACTTGAAGAAGTATTGGAAAAAGAAACCATAACTACTGAACTGATTTATCAATTTCATTTTGAAAATGGCGGGGGTAAAAAAGAATTTATTAATTTTCTATATTACCTGGGCAATCTTACTATGCAAGAAGAGGATATAGGCGGGTGGATTGTCTTTAGAATTCCCAACAAGGTAATAGAAAATTTATATTGGCAATATTATGCCCACCTTTTAGAGCAAGATGCCGAACTACCCCAGACTACTGAAACTATTCCTAAAGCAATTAGGCTAATGGCCTTAAGTGGAAATCCCCAAGCTTTTTTTGAAGAACTAGAAAAACTACTTCAAGCTTTATCAAGCCGAGATTTTCGCAAATTTGATGAAAAGCATATTAAGATGGCAATAATAGCTCTATTGATACAAGCTAATATTTTTGAAATTAAGAGTGAACGAGAAATAAGCAAAGGGGGCTATTTAGATCTTGAACTTTACATTCGCCCCAATAATTTTAGAGAACATCATCAATTCGCACTCGAAATTAAATACTTGAAAAAAGAACAAGAAAGCCTTTTGAAAGAAGTAATGGAAGAAGCTAAAGCACAAATTAAAAATTACTATCAAAAAGATATAGTACTACAAAATAAAAACCTACTACATTTAATTGCAGTAGTAATACTGAAGGATAAAGTATATTGGGAAGAAGTAAAAGTGTAAATTTATTTTTCAAGCCCTAAGCAGCAGAAATTCAAAACACTTCAAATAAGGTTAAAGTGACAAAGATTTTGTTGGGTCTTCGCTTTATTACTTACGCATGCATGAAAATAAATTATCTTTGTAAAACAATCACCTTTGCATGTTAGAGCTATCTATTGTTATCCCACTTTTGGATGAAGAAGAATCTTTACCCGAACTTACCGCCTGGATAGAAGAAGTGATGAAAACCCTGCCTATATCTTATGAAATTCTTTTTATTGATGATGGTAGCCAGGATAATTCCTGGCAAGTAATTCAGAATCTACGCACCCAAAATTCCCATATTAAAGCTATTCGATTTCAGCGCAATTATGGTAAGTCTGCTGCCTTGCACGTAGGATTTTCCCATGCCCAAGGAAATGTAATCGTTACCATGGATGCTGATTTGCAAGATTCTCCTAGTGAAATTCCTGCTCTTTATCAAATGATAAAAAATCAAAATTATGATTTAGTTAGCGGTTACAAAAAAAAGCGTTACGACCCGCTCTCTAAAACCTTACCTAGTAAATTCTTTAATTGGGTTACTCGTTTAATTACCGGTATTCCCTTACATGATTTTAATTGTGGACTTAAAGCCTACCGTCAAAATGTAGTAAAATCAATTGAAGTTTACGGAGAAATGCACCGCTATATTCCTTTTCTAGCTAAAGCTGCAGGCTTTACAAAAATTGGAGAAAAAATAGTAGAACATAGACCTCGCAAATATGGACGCTCTAAATTCGGACTAGAACGCTTTATTAATGGTTTTTTAGATCTTTTAAGCATTACTTTTCTACTTCGCTTTGGACGTAAACCTATGCATTTTTTTGGCTTATTGGGAGTGATATTTTTTCTTCTGGGCTTTCTAATTACTACTTACCTTATTGCCGAAAAATTATACAAACTTTCACAAAATTTCCCTCCTCACCAAATTCGCCAAGTGGTAGAACAGCCACTCTTTTATATTGCTTTAGTAACTTTAGTTATTGGCGTACAGCTCTTTTTAACCGGTTTTTTAGGCGAGCTTATCATAAGGCATGCATCAGATAGAAATGAATATTTAATCGCTGAAAAACTGCTTTAGCGAAATAAGATGGAACTTCGTACCCAAAATCTTGTAAAACGATATAAAAATCGAATTGTTGTTAACCAAGTAAGCATAAATCTTCGACAGGGTGAAATTGTAGGATTATTAGGCCCTAATGGAGCTGGAAAAACGACGACCTTTTACATGGTAGTAGGACTTATTCGCCCCAACTCGGGTAAAATTTTTTTAGATGATAAAGACATTACCTACTTGCCTATGTACCAAAGAGCGCAGTTAGGAATTGGATATCTACCGCAAGAAGCTTCAGTTTTTCGTAAATTAAGTGTAGAAGATAATATTCTCGCTGTATTAGAAATGCGTAGTAAATTAAGTGCCAAGGCAATGCGTGAAAAAGTAGACCAACTTTTACATGAATTTAGCCTAACCCATGTAAGAAAAACTTTAGGCAACTACCTTTCGGGTGGAGAAAGAAGACGCACAGAAATAGCAAGGGCTCTTGCTCTAAACCCTCGTTTTATTTTACTCGACGAGCCGTTTGCTGGAGTAGATCCCATTGCGGTAGAAGAAATTCAAAATATTGTGCGTAAACTCGTACACCGTAATATTGGAGTACTAATAACAGACCATAATGTACACGAAACACTTAGCATTACGCACCGTGCCTACTTACTTTTTGAGGGCGCTATTCTCAAAGCGGGCACTGCCACTGACCTCGCTGCCGATCCCCTAGTACGAAAAGTATATTTAGGAGAAAATTTCCAATTTCAGCTATAAAATCTATGCTACTGCCTTTGCTATCGCCTTTCATAAAAAACAGTCTGACTTCTCGCCTCAAAAGCATAGAAGTATTTAAAAAACACCCTTTAGAAGCCCAACAAAAGGTTTTTCAAGAACTTTTAAACAAAGGCAAAAAAACAATTTTTGGTAAAGATCATTCTTTAGAAAAAGTAAATAATTATGAAGCTTTTCAAAAGCAAGTACCTTTACGAAGTTATGAAAATTTATACAGCTACATTGAACGTGCACTAAAAGGTGAAAAGAATGTACTTTGGCCAGGCGTACCACTTTGGTTTTCCAAATCTTCTGGTACCACTAATGCGCGTAGCAAATATATTCCTATTACACCCGAAAATTTGCACCACTGCAACTATACTGCAGGTAAGGACATGTTGGCAGCATATTTGCTTTCTATGCCCCATAGCCAGCTGCCCAAGGGCAAAATTCTAAGTATCATTGGTAGCCATGAGCCCTCACCTTGGAATCGAGCTGCTCGTTGTGGAGATGTAAGTGCCGTTTTAGCTGAAAACATGCCATGGTATTATGCTTTAGGTCGAGCTCCCAGCAAAAAAGTAGCTCTTTTGGCAGATTGGGAAGAAAAGATAACCCGCATTGTAGAAGAAGCTCCTCGAATGAATATTACAGGCATAGCAGGAGTACCTACTTGGGTAATGGTAATTATTGAAAAGCTGCTAGCGGCTACCCAAAAAAGTAACCTTTTAGAAGTATGGCCTAATCTAGAAGTTTTCTTTCATGGCGCCGTGCACTTTGCTCCCTATGCCTCGCAATTTCAAAAGTGGATTCCCTCTAACTATATGCAATATCGCGATGTATACAATGCTTCCGAAGGCTTTTTTGCTTTTCAAGAAGAGCCTAATAATACAAGTATGTTATTATTACTCTCGCATGGCATTTTTTATGAATTTTTACCCCTACCCGAATTAGAAAAAGAAAATCCAACTGTTCTTCCTTTAGAAGGGGTAGAATGTAATATTCCTTATGCCCTAATAATTACCACCAATTCAGGTTTATGGCGCTATTTAATTGGAGATACTATTATGTTCACTAGTAAAAATCCTTACACTATTCGAATTATAGGCAGAACTAAGTCCTACATCAACGTATTTGGAGAAGAAGTAATGGTAGAAAATGCGGAGCGCGCCCTTGCTCATGCTTGTAAAATTACAGGGTCACAAGTACAAGACTATACGGTAGCGCCTATTTTTTTAGAAGCTCATCAAAAGGGTAGACATCAGTGGCTTATCGAATTTACTGTACCACCTTCAGATATTACACAATTTACAGCTGCTTTAGATGAAGCATTGCAAAATTGTAATTCCGACTACGCTGCTAAACGCCAAAAAAACCTTGCTTTAGAACTACCATTAGTGCAAATCGTACCATCGGGAACTTTTTACCAGTGGTTACAAAAACGGGGTCGCGTTTCTTCACAAACTAAAGTGCCGCGCCTTTCTAATGAAAGAAAATATGTGGAAGAAATATTAGCTCTTTTAAATCAGACTCCCCCTAGTGTTAATTATCCAAAGTAAAAAGAGTTGAAAGAGGTAATACTAATGAAATTTTTAATTATTCTAAATATCAAATTAGGAAAGCAAAAAGGAGAAAAAATAAAGAAACGAATACAGCAACATTTAGAAAAAAAACATATAAAGGCAGAAATTTGGTTTTGGGAATACCCTACACAAATCGACTGGCTTTTAGAAAAAGCTAAAAATCAAAACTTTGATGTAATTATTGCTGGCGGAGGTGATGGCACGGTTCACCATATTGGCACAAGGCTAATTGGTACTTCTATTATATTAGGTATCTTGCCTTTGGGCAGTGGTAATGGGATTGCTAATCATTTTGGAATACCTCCCTCCATTTCCCAGGCAATAGATGTATTTAATCATCACGAGGTTATTAGTATTGATACGGGTTTAGTAAATGGTAAGCCTTTTATTGGTTTTTTTAGTATAGGCTTAGATGCGTGTGTAATTCATACACTAGCGAACCAAAAAAGAGGATTTTGGCAATATTTGAAGACAGCAATTTCAATTTACTTTGGCTACCAACCTGAATGGGTAAAATGGGAAAATGGAAAAGAAAAATCAAGCTCTGAGCTTTTAGTATTAGCAGTAGTAAACACCTCGCAGTATGGAAATGGAGTAAAAATAGCGCCCGAAGCCGTAGCTCAAGATGAAAAATTTAACCTTGTTACTCTATCACCTATCCAATTCTGGCAGATACCCTCGTTGATACTTCGTGCCTTTAATGGAACTATAACACAGTTCAAGGGATACAACCATTATGTAATTCAAAAGTCTTTAAACATTTATAGGCTTAATACTCCGGATTTCCAAAAAGGCAAGGCGCAAGCTGATGGAGAAGCTATCTTCCTGCCCTCTGAAATCAAAGTAGAGATTATACCCTCGTCCCTAAAGTTATTAGTTCCTGCCAACTTAAATAAAATTCTTACCCACTAGTGAAAATCTTCAATTAACCATAAAGAGTCTGCTAAATTAAAAGTACTTTTGTTGCCAATATGTACTTTATTTTCCTTTAGCCAAGTATTAGCATATTTCCAACCTAAACTTTTGAGAGAATAAATAAAACCGGGCTCAATATTAAGTTTACTCGAATAATCTAAATCTGCAAGTTCCTCATCAGCACTTATAGCATGGAGAAAAATTTCACGAAACGTGCTTTTAGGCAGGCCCTTTTTTTTAACTAGTGTGTTTACAAAATATATCCAATTAAGTTCCCAGATTAAGCTAGAATTAAAGCTAATTTCATTCATTCTGTCTTCTATTTCAGGCATAGTCTTAGGTACCTTTGTAATGCGAATAGGATTAATTTTGACAAGAAGAATATCTTTTATATCAGTTTTTCGCAAAATAGGAAAGAGGGGAGGGTTACCCATAAATCCACCGTCCCAATAAGCTTCTCCTTGAATCTCAACAGCCTGAAAAAAAGTAGGCACGCAAGCAGAAGCTAATAGAACTTCTACTGAAATATCATTCTTATAAAAAATGCAGGGGCAGCAGCGTTTAACATTAGTAGCACAAATAAATAAATCAGGGCCCTGACCGGCTTTTAATTTTTCAAAATCAATAACTTGTTGTAAAATAGTACGTAAGGGATTAAAATTGAAAGGATTCCAGTAATAAGGAGAAACAATACTCTTATAAATGGTACTAAACCAATAAATAGGAGAAGTGAGCATGCTTCCAAATGAAGTAAGCTGGTCCCACCAAGTAGGCTTAAGGGGCCAGAAACTGCCCATTTGTATAATTTTTTCCCACAATTCTTCTAACTTTTCTTTAGCCTCCCTTCTTCCCCCTATTTGTAAACCATAAGCCATTACAGCTGCATTTATAGCACCTGCACTAGTTCCCGCTATGGCTGCTATTTCAATATCTTCCTCTTCTAAAAACCTACCTAGCACGCCCCATGTGAAGGCACCGTGCGAACCTCCGCCCTGTAATGCTAGAGCAATTTTTTTCGACTTACCCAATTTTTCGCAGTAATAAAAAATCGAAGATTTTTAAAACTCTAGTCTCCTTTCAGCGCTTTAATTTTATCTACACTTAAACCTGTTAGTTTCTGCACTGTATCTATATCTAAACCTTCCGCTAAGGCTATCTTAGCCAAACGAACTCTTTCCTTTAGTACTCCTTTCTCGAATCCTCTCTTCAATCCTTTTTTAAGTCCCTTTTTAAGTCCGCTTTTTATACCTTCTTTTCTACCCTTTTCTATTCCCTCCTCCATTCCTTTCTTCATCCCTATCACCAGCCCATCTTCCTTACCCTGTAGATACCTAAGATCCGTACTAATATCATATTCTATGCTCATACTCCTTAATTTATTCACTACTAAAAATTGATATCCTCTCAAATGCGAAAAAGTCTCTAAAAATGTTATGTTTTGTTGAATTTCAAATGAACTTTGACTCTTATTAATAATCCTATGTAACAATACTTCTATTACCTCATCTACCCTTAAACCTCCCCAATTCGCTAATATCGCTAATAAGTTCTCCCAAATACTTTCTGCCTCTAAAAAATCTTGAGACGAAAATTCACGTAAGTCTATCAGCTCATAGTAAAACTGTAAACGAGTATGTTCTATCGAATTTTGCATCCGTAAAGGCTCATTACCAACGTATATTACATACTGCAAAATCTCTAACTTATACTTACGATACAGTAAAGCATAGTATTCCATCATGCGCATATGCATATGCGAGTGATTCCGACTTTGAAATTCAATATGCAGTATACATTCCTTAATTTCTCCACTTTCTAAAATCAACTGTACTCTGGCTAAGTAATCTAACCTTCGTTTTATTGTAGCCTGTAGCTCTAAATTTAACTCCTCTACTGCTTGAATATTAATTCCTAATACTCGATTAGATAAAGACGAAAGAACTCTTACAAAAGTTTCTTTTATAGCACTATCGTAAGAATATGGCATTAATACAAAATTTTGAACTAAAAAAAATAAAAATAACTATTTTCCTTTTTAGAAAAGCATTTAGGTTGAATACTCAGAAACGCCATAAAAGCGAAGAATCACCATAGCTTAAAAAGCGAAACTCGTTGGCTAGCGCATATTCGTAAACAGCTTTCCAATCAGAACCAATAAAAGCCGCCACCAGCAACAGCAAAGTACTTTGCGGCTGATGAAAATTAGTAACTAAACCCTGGCAAATACCAAAATGATAACCCGGAACAATTATCAAGTGAGTTTTGCCCCCTACCCCCTCTAAATTATGCATTTGTATCCAACGTAAAACATTATTCAGGGCTTTCTCTTTGGGTAAAGCCCAAATACTCTCATATCCTAGCCATTGAGGAATGATTAAATCATATGGACTTAGATTTTGCTCTTGAAGTAAGCACCCAAGCTGATAAACACTCTCCAGGGTACGCATCACTGTGGTCCCTACCGCAATAACTGGTCTTTCCGGGTGCAAAAATTTTTCCAAGACCCCTTTTGAAACATAGAAGTATTCACTATGCATAACATGATCCTCAATACGCGCAGCAGTAACAGGCAAAAAAGTACCTGCTCCTACATGTAAAGTTATTTCTTCACAAAGAATTCCTTTTGTAACTAATGCATCAAAAACACTGGGGGTAAAGTGTAATCCTGCTGTAGGAGCTGCTACAGATCCTAATTCCTTAGCATAAATAGTTTGGTAGCGCTCTTTATCCCAATCCTCTTCAGCCCTTTTAATGTAGGGAGGTAAAGGAACATATCCTACCTGTTCAAAAACTTGATATAAGCAAAATTCACTCGGATTCCACTCCAAGCGCACCCTAAATATATTTTCTTGCCGACCTAAGCAAGTAGCTTGCAATTGCAAATTTTTATTTTCTAATTTAAGCGTTTCAGAAGATTTCCATTTCTTAGCATTTCCTACCAAAGCTTTCCATATAACTGATTGACGCGAAGCTAAAGCAGCTGCAAAAGCTTGATTCTCTGGTTCTAAGCAAAATACTTCAATATTTTGTCCCTGGCGAGTAGTAAAACGCAAACGTACGGGGATTACTTTGGTATTGTTAAAAACTAAGAGAGCATTCGAGGGAAGAAATTCTGGTAACTGCCAAAAGTAAGCTTTTTGAATCTTACCTTTTGAATAAATAAGAAGAAAAGAAGTATCTCTTTGCTCTAAAGGAAAAAGAGCAATCCTTTCTGGAGGAAGTGAATAATTATACTCTGATAAATCAATTTCTGGAATAGGCATACTTTTATACTTACTAAGGCTGTACTTCAAAAGTTTTGGTTTCTAAAAATTTAGCTCGACTATCAAAAAAGTCTATTCTAGTTACATTTTTAGGCACAAAAAAATGCTGGGTATGTCCACTTAGATAACCGTTGCCTTTATAAAATTCTACTTTTCGAATACTTCCATCAGTAAAAGTCAACTGTGCACTGTAAGCTCCTTTCGGAGTAGAAATTACTTCAGCAAACGGCACTAAAGAAGTATAAAATTGTAGCGGTCCATTATTGTTCGATACTATTAGTGAGGGAGCTTGAGTTTGCGATAGGTGAATTTTGGCTAAAGCTTTAGCATCCAAGGGCGTGTAAAATCCGCCTTCTCGAATAGAAACTGGGGTAAATTTTCCGGTATTATCGCCTAATAAAAGTAAACCATTTAATCCATCATCACGACTATATTCTTGGTAAGTACCATAACAATTCCCTACTAAAAGCAAATCTTGCTTTCCATCTTGGTTAAAATCTTCAGAAACAATGCCATACACAGGACCTAATTGGGCTGCTTGAGGTAACTCTATCATAGCAAACTGGCTATTGCCCTGATTAAGAAAAATACAAGAACTAAAAGTTTCCGCCTTTAACTGGTAGGCTTTAGCAATAGTATCTTTGGGAAAAATAGTAGTATCGGTAGCCATGCCATAAGAATGGTAAGTAATAAATTTATTTTTAAGATAAGGAAGCTGTTCCGTAAGTAAATCTCTAGGCGGCGCAGGTACTTTTTTACCTTCTTGGTAATGAAAAAGAACAGGATCTAGACTACCATTATGGTCAAAATCATAAGCATATAGCATTACTGGCTCATTAAAAGAAGCCCTAAAGCGAGAATTCCATCCTTGGTTACCAGCTACCAAATCCATGAGGCCATCATTATTCAAGTCAGCGGCAGTAATACTATTCCACCAACCATGCGTATAAGGAATATCATAACGCTTGAATTCTCCATTAGTGAAAACAAAAATCATAATCGGAGTCCACTCTCCTACAGCAATAAGTTCGGCATATCCGTCATTATTCAAATCAGACCAAGTAGCAGCAGTTATCATGCCTGGAAATTTGAGATCCGGCGCCAAAACAGCAGTAACATCAAGAAAACGTCCATTATCATTCATGAGCAAAAAGCTCCTAGGTATGGTAGGATAGCGCCCTGGTACTACTCTGCCCCCAATAAATAAATCTTCATCACCATCGGCATCAAAATCACAAGCGGCAATACAAGATTTGCTAGTGTACATTTCAGGCAATTGTCCTTTAGCTTTAGTAAAATTTCCTTTTCCGTCGTTTACATAAAGGCGATCTAATAAAAACTGCTTTTGGGTAATAAACTCATTACCGCCGCTAATGACAATTAAATCTAAATCACCATCTTTATCCACATCCAAAAATAAACAACCTAAATCTTCTGAAGCTGCATCAGCTGCAAAAGGCTGGCTAGGCGCAAGACTGAAAGTAGCATTAGCATTTTGCAAAAATAATTTTCCTGCTTGCCCTGCCGCCCCTCCTACATAAAAGTCGTCTAATCCATCACCATTAACATCGCCTACTGCTACACCCGGCCCCTTACGAGAAATTCTATGGTGCAAAAGCCGCTCATAACTAAAATCTCTAAAATCATTTTCCTGGTGCTTAAACTGAATTTTGACCTTCTCACGCGTATTTTCAAAATATAAAGGCTTAGAAGGTAAAGGCAATTGATAAGCAGTGGCATTTTCGTGAAATACTTGAACCTGAGTATTAATAGGGGGTCGAATGATAAGTTCACGCTTATTATCTGGCCACCATATTTCTAAACTGTCAATTTGTTTTACCGTATCTAAACCAAAGTGAAATATTTGCTCCGAACAAGATTCATAGCCCCGAGTATTAGAGATCTCGTGGTACTGAAGCTTCCCTTGATAGTAAATTGTTGCCTTTACCCCTGAAATAATTTTACCTACGGGCTGTATTCGAATATAATTACGCTTATTAAGTTCTACAGCATTGTTTTGGTAAATGGTGGCAAGTGTATCTAGGTTATTCACAACAAGGTCTAAATCTCCATCATTATCTAAATCTCCATAGGCAGCTCCATATGAATTAAGGGGTTGAGCTAAACCCCATTCCAAAGCTCGATTAGTGAAAGTTAGGTCTTTATTATTTTGATAACAATAATTAGGTACACGATAAGGAGGGAAAAAATTTATCGAAACCATTGCATCAATATAGCGACGGGGATTTTTAGCATAAGCAATAGCGTATTCAGTAAGAATATCACGGTTATTAGTTTCACGAGGAATTCCATTAGTTACATATAAATCTTTATATCCATCGTTATCAAAATCAGCAAATAGAGCACTCCAACTCCAATCAGTATGAGCTACCCCCGCTAAGTAAGCAATATCTGGAAAATTTTCTTTACCTGTATTTAAGTAAAGAGAGTTTTTTACAAATTGACTCACTAATTTGCCCCCCCCGTAAGTGTATTCATAGTAATGCTCCGATAACCCAGCATGCCATAATTTTTGTTTTAGATTACTTTCAGGCATCATATCCGCTACAAATAGTTCCGGGTAGCCATCGTTATTAATATCCCCTAAATCAGAACCCATGGAAAAAAGTGAAAAATGTTTTAAGTAATCTTCACTTCTATCATCAAAAGTACCATTCCTTTGATTGATATATAAAAAATCCTGTTGCAAAAAATCATTTGCTACAAAAATATCTTGCCATCCATCTTTATCTATATCTCCTACTGTTACACTTAGGCCAGAGCCATTATCTTCAGTAATACGCGCTATTTTTGATACATTAATAAACTTATTATTTCCTTGGTTCTGATAAAGCATATCTGGCCCTATGGTAGCAATACGACTAGCTCCTGCTAAACTAATTTGTTGCTTATAAATATCTTTGGTAAGCAAAGGTTGATTAAGCACATATACATCCAAATCCCCATCTTTATCATAATCAAAAAAATTAGCATGAATCGAATACCCTTTGTCATTTATTCCATAAGCGGCTGCTTTCTCAGTAAAAGTAAGATTACCGTTATTAATGAAAAGAAGATTTGCCCTAGCATCTGGGCGATTATGATCTTCAAACACAGAGGACCGACAAACGTATATATCCAAAAAACCATCTAAATTAACATCCACAAAAGTTACACCCGTGCACCAACCCTTGGTAGTAACTCCAGCCTTTTCAGTGATATCTTCAAAAACCATGTTGCCCTTGTTCAAATACAAGCGAGAAGAAACACGGTTAGCAGTAAAAAAAATATCTTGTAGACCATCATTATTAATATCTCCAATAGCTACTCCACCCCCTGTCATAAAATTAGGGTTAATTAAAAAATTAATACTTAAACTATCTTTTTCTAATTCCAACACAGGATTTTTGAAATATACTCCGGTACGCTCAGCAGGCAAAAGTGTAAAAAGGGGTTGAGCCAGCAATAATTTTGTGGGTCCCATAAATGCTATTAGCAAAAAAATGAGATTGGCACTAAATACACTAGCTAAGTAGCACATAGACAACAACTATATTGATAAAAATAAAAAACTTGTCTCTTATTTGTCGATACAAAATAAGAGATAAGTATAAAAATAAAATAATAATTTAACTAGAAACCTAGAATTACTCTTGTTTTCTAAATTTAGCAGTATGAACCTTATCTTGGCTAAATACTTTTATCAAGTACCAACCTTCAGTAAAATTAGATACATCTAGGGGCACAGAAGGATCATCAGAATAAGAAAATTCTTTATATAAAATCAACTTACCTTGTAAGTCTGTAAGAAGCAAAGTACAGGGAAGTGGCAGTTCGGCTATATGCAAATAGCGCGAGGTTGGATTGGGATATATAATTATAGGTATACTTTCATCTCTTGCATACTGCCTAGCCTGAGGGGCTAAAGTACTAAACCAGCGAACAGGAGAAAAATTAGAAAATCGTTGATTGCAGTCTGTACGGAGCATAATTTCATAAGTAGTACTAGGAGAAAGGGGAAACAACTTAATAGTAGAAGTTAGGGAAAGAGAACGCTGCCAAGTTGCTGTATTTACCTTTCGATAAAACACTTCGTAACGTGTAGCACCCAGTACCGGATTCCACTGGAGGGTAGCACTTGTATCCGTAATTTGTGTAGCTGCTATCCCTTGGGGCGCAGCACATTTACCCGAGGTAGTAGCTTGTATATTTTGACTGGAACTTTTTCCATGCAAACCGCAATCTGCAAAAATTTGAATTTCATAACTCGTAAAAGGCTCCAACCCTTCTAAAACATAATTAGTTGATTCTACTATAATAGGCAAACTCCAATTAAAAGCTCCTACTTTTCGATAAGTTAAACCATATTTTTCTGCTCCCAACACTGGCTGCCAACTTATACTAAGCGCACCTACCAGAGGCTCAGCTTGCAATTGCCTTACATCATTACAAGCAGGAAGCGTAGTAAACTGCTGTACTTCTGTAAATGAAGAATATAAATCTGCAGCACATTCCGCACGTATGAGCCACTCATAGGTAGTATTAGGCTCTAAATTTGAAAGCAACACTGGTGAAGTAGTAGGCAATAAAACATTCCATTGAGAAGTATTCACTTTTCGATAAACAAAATAATAACTTCGAGCTTGTGAAACCTGAGTAAAACTAATAGTAGCTTCTGTAGAGCCTACGTTTACTACTTCTGTAAAAGGCACCACCGGACATAATGGCAAAAGTGTAAAATCTTGATGATACCAAGCACTAGTATTATCAGAACAAACAGTTTGAATTTCAATTTCATAAGTTTGTCCTGGTAATAAATTTTCTAAACTTATGCGAGGTTCTGTAACTTGTGTGTTTTGCCAATCAAATTCACCTAAAGGACGCCACCTTACCTTATAGGCAATTGCTTGGCTTACAGCAGACCATCGGAAATATGCACTCGTTTGAGTAATTTGCTTTTCTAGAGCAGTAACTTCTTGGCAAAGAACAAGTGTTCGAAACTGAACAAGGGGCGAAAAATTAGAAAATACTTCATTCCCACAATCACTACGCACTACCAACTCATAGGTAGTAGAAGAATTTAAATTTGAAAGTATAGCCGAATTAAATAGTGAAAAAGTTATTATCCATGTTGCTGTATTA
>JANWXU010000086.1 GCA_025057395.1 Bacteroidia bacterium
AAGGACCGCCTTATAGGGCGGCCCTTTGTTGCCCAGGAAGGATTCGAACCCTCACACGCAGAACCAAAATCTGCTGTCCTACCATTAGACGACCGGGCAATGTTAATATTCTACTTACTGCTAAGGCTGCTAAGTTAGCAGCCGAATTATGGTGCAAATATATAGAGAAAAATAATTGTATGCAAATAAATTTGAAAAAAATTATGGTATATCGCTGCTGTTGCTCCGCTTATTAACCAATGTCTTCAATTTCAAAAAATATTTACTTTAATTGGCACGATTAAGCTTAATAGAACTTAAATAGAAACTAATAGTATTTTATCTAACAGAAATTTTATATGTTTGTAAATTTTAATTTTATTGATTGTTTTATTTATTATTTGAAGCGGTGGCAATTATTCGACCTTTTAGCGCTTGGCGATATAACTCTTCATTAGATATTCGGGAAGTAGTAGTGCCCTTGCTAGACAATATCGAACAATTGCAATCTTATTATGATTCACCCTATAATGCTATTCACTTAGCTTTTCCCCGTGCTATTCATGAAGTAGGTAAAAAACTCGAAGAATGGAAAAGAAAACAAATTTTAGTACGAGACCCTCTACCAGCCATTTACCCTTATTATCAAGCTTATTCTCTCTATGGGCAACCTCGAATATATGAACGAAAGGGTTTTATTTGTTTAATCCGCCTAAATGAAATAGGTACTACCCCTCAAATTATTCAACATGAAAATACTATAAAGTATGGACTTGCTGCCCGTCAACAAATTCTAGAAAATACAAAGATGAATTTTGCTCCCACTCATGGTCTTTTTGAGGGCGATAACTTTGAAATCGAAGAATTAATGGATAAATACATGCAGCATCCCATTATTGAAGTTGTAGATGCGCAAGGGGTTCGAAATAAACTAGGAATTATTCAAAATCAAAAAGAAATTGTTTGGATTATGGAAGCTCTTGAAAATAAAAGAATCTACCTTGCAGATGGCCACCACCGCCTTGAAATATCCGAATTGTATCGTCGAAAACAAAGTCCTCAAAAGTTTACAGATTTAGCTAATTTTCATATGATGTATCTAAGTAACCTAAAAGCAGGAATGGATTGTATTTTGCCTACCCACCGCTTAATTAAACTACCTGATGATTTTGAAACTAGCGCATTTCTTGAAAAAATGAAAGTTTATTTCCATATAAAAATTGCCGATAAAAGGCTTCCTCTTTTTCAGGAATTACAAAACCAAAAGTACACATTTGGAATTATCCTACCCGAAAATCGCTTTATTGCAAAGCTCAAAGACAACTATAATCTAGAAGAATTAATTGATTTACCCCTACCTAGTTCTGTAAAGCGCTTGGATTACACCCTACTGCATTACATCATCATTGATAAGATACTTGGCATACCGTATGACGAACAACCTCAATCTGAAACAATTAGCTATAATAAGGAATACGCCGCCGCTTTGCGCTATGTTGAAAACCCCAGCAAGCATATAGCAATTATTGTTAACGGTGTAAGCCTTGCTGAAATGCTTGCTGTTTGTAAAGAGGGCGCTATTATGCCACAAAAATCTACCTATTTTTATCCTAAAGTACTTAATGGACTAGTTTTTGCTTCTATCGACAACCATGAATATAACTCTCCTTTTGAAAAATACTTTAACCAGCTCTTAGAAAAAAAAAATACTTCTAAAGTTAATATTTCGTGAAATTCTTCCGCTAAATTACAGCTAGATTATAATAATACCACAATTCTAAACTAACTTGCACTATCAAAACTTTTAGGTAGCCACTTTTATCACTACTCCTTCATTATCTTTTTTAGTTCTACAACTGTTATTTCAATCTTTTTGCAAATTAAAATATTGCTCTTTTTAATATTTTTAATATATCTAAGTAGTATTAGATAATTTAGATAATAATGATACTATTCACCTTCATGTACCTTCACGTATGTAATTTCTAGCTATAGAGTCCCCCAAAAATTTTGCCTAAAAAATTTTCATTTGAAGGAACCCCAAAATACTAAGGCGTACTCAAAGGGAGTACGCCTTTAGAAATTTAGAAAAAAATTAGTGATGCTCTCGCCTTTGCTCTTACTTACTTTCTTTCTTTTATCCTATTCTTTCACTAGCCTTAAAGAACCTATTCGACCCTCAAACTGATATTGCATAAAATAGACCCCACTTGGAAGATATTGCAAATCTAAATCAATAGATTGGTAACCTTCCTCCAATTCTCTTTCAAGTTGCATCACTTGTCGTCCTTGAGTATCCCACAAAGTAGCCATGAGGGTAACAGAAGTGGGAATATACATTGAAAGCGTGAATGTACCCTTACTAGGATTCGGATAAACGTACAATAAATCAACTTTCGTTTCTTCTCTAAACATTTTAGCACGAGGTGTATTTACTTCTATAGCAACTTCCCTGGAAAATGTTCCTATAGAGCGAGAACAGGAACTACAATTTGCACGAATGCGAATTATGTAATTAGTAGCCGGCATTAAACCTTGAATACTTGCCGTAGTGCTAGGCGCAGGTATTAATAAAGTTTGCTCCGTTCTGCCTTCATCCTCTACAGGGCGATAACTTATCTGATAACAAACGGCATTATTCACCGCTCCCCATAATAACTCTAATGAAGTACTACTGCCATTGGTTATAAAAAGTCCTTTAGGAGCCTCACAAGCACTTTCACATACATTAATTGTCGCTACCACAGGTAAACGAGGGCTCTCACACTCTCCTTCTAGAGAAGTCACATAAAAGGTAGTAGTAGCATGAATAACGGGTGTTTCAAAAATTGCACTAGCGGCTTGAATGGTTTGTAAAATTGTACCATTTTCACCGTAGAAGCGCAATGCCTCTACATTCCCCTGTCCTTGTACTGTAAAACTAACACTGCCCGGGCCACACCTTTCTACGTGCTGTGCAAAAGGGGCTGCTGGCTTAGGTACTACAATTACTCTCATAGGCGCTCGCTGACTTCTACAATTCCCATTTTCAATTTCCACAAATAACTCCGTAGAACGCATAAGAGGAGGTGTACTTAGAAAGTATGGGGGAGTAGCAACTTGACTCACTGGCACTTGCGCCATCGAGTGCGTATATAACTTAACAGTAGAACCAGCGGGAGCCGCTACCGTAAAAGATACGGTTTCTCCTGCACATACACGTAAAGGAGAAATAGTAGGCACTGCTAGTTCTGGAATTACGTTAATCACAACAGGTACACGTGTGCTACTACAGTTACCTAAAACACTCTCCACATAATAAGTAGTAGAAGTGGTTACATTTACTGTAAAACTAAAAGGAGGTTGCGTAGCTTCCGCCTCTGCTACTCCTGCATTTGCAACAGTATATAGGCGCAGCATATTGCCGCTAGGGCTGCCTAAGCTAATAGGACTAAAACTCAGGCGCCCAGCACAAGTAGTAATCTGCTCGTAGGTAGGAGTAGCTGGCCGTGGCATTACACTTATTTCTACAAAAGACCGCTCCGATTCACAAGTACCATTATTAGCAATCAAATAATAGCGCGTAGTGGTACGTAGATTAGGAATCGAAAATATATACGGTACCTGACTTACTGTGGCTATTAAACGCCCCCCCACATTGGTTGCTTCATATAATCCAATGCTTCTACCTGGTACCAAACCCATAGAAGCACTCAAAATAGCCACACTTCCTTCGCAAATAGCTACGTTATTTGCTATAGGGGCCGAAGGTATAGGTAAAATATTGGCCACCACTCCTATTCTTTCGCCTCTACAATTACTATTACCCAGTGCCTGTACGTAAAAAGTAGTAGTAGTAACTACAGGAAACGGAGAACTTAGCAAGTACGGTTCACTCGTTGAAATAGCAAGTGGAATATCACTTTGCATATCTGAATATAAAGCTACGCCGTTGGGGCTTGTAGTAAAAGCTGTAAAGGTTACTACCCCAGCCCCACATCGGGTAACACCACTTGCGGTAGTAACTATATTAGATCCCATATTGACCACCACAGCTGTTCTTATACTTTCACACCCCCTTCCTGATGTAGAACTTACGTAATAAGTGGTAGGATGGCTTACATTCAGCACAAAAGTATAAGGAGCACTATTTTTTTCATCCAAAGCACTTCCTCCCACAGCCAAACTGTATAAACGTACAATCGATCCGGGAGAAGCATTTACGGTTATTGTAGTACTACCCGGTCTGCAAAGTTCTATATTCGAAGCAACTGGAGCTGGCGGCGCATTTTCAACTTGCACCGTTACGGTACTGCGCTCACTCGTACAACCAGTCACATTATCCATAACCTCCAAATAATAAATAGCGTTCACACTTAAGGGCGGAGTATTTAACACATACGGAGCCAAATTACTACTGCTAAGAAGTGAACCTCCTGAAGCCTGGCTAAATAAGCGAAGAGTATAATTGCCTGTGCTTGGACTCGTTACGGCAATAGTTGCCGCATTTCCAGGACAAACTGCACTTGCATGAGCAATAGGAGGCACAGGCTTCTCTTGAATTTGTACTCTTACCTGTGCCGGATGGCTCCAACAGCCAGTTTCTCTATTAAAACTTCGAACGGCAAAAGTGGTAGAATTTGTCACGATACCCGTAGAGACCACGTAAGGAGGATTATTTAGAGCCTGTATTAGCTGATTATTTGCATCCCATACACGAACCTCTCCTGCATTATTATTTATAGTAAAACTTACCATTCCCGCTCCACATCGTTGAATAGGGTTAGGAGAAACTACAGGAGGGACAGCTGGCTGAAAAACTTGTACTACAAAACTTGTTCTTGATGCTGAAGTACATCCATTAACTATTGTTTGTACATAATATGTACTTGTATGAGTTTGCGGAGGTAAATGGAATTGCCATGGCAAGCTAGACACATAAGTTATAGGAGTACCGCCGCTTGAAGCCGAATAAAGTTGATAGATAGCTCCTGGAATTGCTGGCGGATTTAAAGTTATAGTTAGAGCAGAATTCACACAAGTTTGAATATTGTTTATAGTTGGGTTTGTAGGCAACTCTATTACTTGTACTGTTACTGCTCCGCGTTGTTTATTACATTGTAAATTACTTCCTTGCCCTGCCTCTAGGTAAAAAACAGTAGTTTGGTTTACCATGGGTATTGTTATTGTTTGGGTGCCAGAAGCAAGTGCCACCCCACCACTAGGTACACTAAATAGCTGAACTTGGGGTGCTGGCATAGAGCCTAAATTCAAAGTTAGCACTACGGGGCCTGCACCACATCGAACTACCGGCGCCGCACTCGGTACCGAATACCTAGGCTCTACATACAACACTACCGGTGTACGTACGCTGCTTTCGCAATCGCCTATTCGTGAAGCCAAGTAAAAGGTTGTAGTAGTATTTACCATCGGTGCTGCCAAGGTATAAGGCTCAGTGGCATCTATTGCAAGAGGACTTCCACCATTAGCATCCACATATAGTAAAGCAGTTGCTCCTAAGGGTACACCCGCTAGAGTAAACGCAGCACTACTACCTGTACAAATTCTAAGGTCGCTTGCTGTAGGTGCCGGAGGTACCGCATTAGGATCTACTATCACTGCTACTGCAGCACGCGAAGGACTTGCACAATTACCGTTAACGGCCTCTACATAATAAGTTGTATTACTTGTTTGATTTTGGAGAGTAAAAATATAAGGCGATGTTACCTGCGCAATTGGCTGGCCACCAATCGGAACGTTGTATAAGCGCAATGCAGAACCTATGGATGTACCCATATTTACTTCTATTACTGCATTTCCTGGTCTACATAGCCTGATAGTAGAATTATTTACTACTGGTACACCCGGTACGGGCATAGCATTGATATTTAGGGGTATGCGCTCACTTTCGCAGCCTGTTTCAGGATTATAATTAGAAAGATAGTAGCTAGCATTAAGAGTGGTTGTACTTAAAGTAAAATTACTAGGATTTGCAGTAGAACTTTGTATAGGAGAGCCCTCTACTGCATGAGTATAAAGCCGCAGTACTGTGCCTCCTTCTGGCTGAGCTACTGTGAAAGTAATAGGTGCACTACCACAAGCTTCAATACGCGGAACTGAAGGAGCTACCGGATTACGAAAAACTTTTACTTCTAAACTTACTCTATTACTCATGCAGCCTGTAGAAGCATCATACGCGTCCACAAAGTAAGTTGTATTCCTTAAAGCTGGACCTAACACAAACATATACGGTGCTTGATTTTGTACAGCAATAGGATCAGCCGCAGAAGCACTTGTAAATAAACGAACACTTACAGTACTGCTACTAAAACCTAAATTGATAGGAATCCTCAGGGGTTTTCCCTCACAAACTTTGACTTCAGGAATAGAGCCTAAACTAAGTGAGGGTGAAACACTTATTACCACAGGACGACGTGAACTTTCACAGCCTGTTTGAGCATCATAGGCAGCTACGTAGTAAGTAGAGCTACCTAGATTTACACTAGTACTTAAAATAGCTTCTGTTGCCTGTTCTACAAGAATAGGTTGTCCACCATTTGCCTGCGTATATAGCCTCAACTCTGTACCCAGCGGAGTGCTCATGCGAGCTGTAAATGTAAAGCTACCCTGTTGACAAACTCGCTGGTTTTCTGCTATAGGTTCGCCTGGGGGAGTATACTGAAATATCATAAATCGCGAAGGTGTGCTCTGGCAACCTGTAGCTATATTACGGTTAACAACAAGAAATGTATTTTGTGTACCATTCAGGGGCAAAGTAATAGAGCAAACTGCGGTTCTACAATTAGCAGTACTAGCAATAGGGGAGGTAGCCAAGGGGTTCGAACTCCAAATTTGTAACTCATGCCCTTGAGATGGAATCACACTTATTGTTACACTCTGTGCTCCGCCACAAACTCTACTATTAGGCAGAGGTACAGGTTGCGGAATAGGATGCACCCTAAGTTCTACAGGAACTCTATTGCTCAGACATCCATAGGAATTGCGGCTAGCTACGTAGTACGTTTGGGTAGTAGTTAAACTTAATGAAATAAGGTAGGGCTCTTGTGATATAGTTTGTATTGGAGTAGAATCATCTTCACTTTCATAAATTTCTATTTCTGAAGCTTCGGTAGCTATAACGCTCAATGTAATGCGACCAGTACCACAGCGGCTAGAATTACCTGCCTGCGGAGCAGATGGCAAAGGCAAAACCGTAACTACTAACTCTGAGCGTTTGCTTTCACAATTTTCTAATGCACTTGCCACATAAAAGGTAGTAGTCTGATTAACTAGGATATTAGCAAAAGTATAAGGGAAGTCATAGCTAACGCTCAATGGACTACCCCCTGTAGCTACTGTATATAAAAGCATACTAGTTCCTCGAGGTACTCCCATAAATGTAGAAAGAGTTACTAGGCCTGGTCCACAACGGCTTGTAGGTAACGTTTGTGGAACAGCGGGGGGAGAAAGTATTTCTACTAATACCCGGGCTCTATCTCTATTTACACAAGGATTATTTCTATCTACTGTTTCTATGAAAAACGCCGTGGAGGAGGTGATATTGTTTATTGTGAATTGATAGGGGGCGATAGAATCAATTTGTAAAGGAATGCTGCCCTGGGGTGTATCATACAGGCGTAAGGTATAGCCTACTATAGGGTTCAAGAAGCTAGCCGTAATTGTAACACTTCCAGCTCCACAGCGTGCAATTATACTAGGAACATTAGGAAGCTCTGGAATTCCGAGTATTTTTACTTCCACAGGCACTCGTATGCTCTCACATTCTTTAGTAGGATGGAAAACACTAGCATAATAAGTAGTATTAGTAGTCACAAAAGGCAATATAAGTTCAAAAGGATAAGTTCGAGAAGAAGTAAGAATAGTTCCTCCCTCCATTTGATCATAAAGCCGCACTTCACCACCCGACACAAAAACATTCGCTGTTAGACGAACATTTCCTGCACCACATCGAGTAACGCCAGATATATTAGGAGCTGGAATCCTAGTAAGAGTAATATATACTGGCACACGAGCACTTTCACAATTACCACTACGGCTAGAAACATAGTAGGTAGTATTACTAGTGACATTATATAAAGTAAACGGCATTAAACCATTAGGACGCACTTCTATAGGCTCACCTCCAACAGGAGTAGTATATAGGGCAAATTCATCACCACTTGGTATACCATTAGTGGCTCGAATGATCACTGGCTTTCCATCACAAGAGGAAGGAATGGGCAATACGTTAGGTGTAGCAGGCTGTTTGTCCACTCTAGCTTGTACCCAAACACCACTGCTACAACCCGTAGCATTGTCAATAGCTTCGATATAATAACTTGAATGAGTAGAAATAGGGGGAGTAGTAAGCAAAAATGGGGACGTACTAGCCGCAGCCCAAATAATACCCTCTGGCCGGTCTCTCAAGTAAAGTTGGGTACTACTACTAGCATTTTGCAATTGAATAGTAAAGGTCAACACTCCCCTACCACATCGTGCTACCTCTCTTTGAACCACTCCAATAAAAGGAGCTCCTTGTAAAATTGCTACCGCCTTTGAACGTTTGTTACTTCTGCATCCTGTACGAGAATTATAGCTTTCAAAGTAAAAAGTAGTAGTTGTAGCAACATTGGAAGAATATAAAAATGGCAAAGAATTTCCTATAGCAACAGGGAATTGAGAATTTTCACTGGTATAAACATAAATCCTATCTATTTCAGCAGATAGACCCTCGACTGTAAAAGTAACTTGCCCTTGTGTACAGCGGCTTATATCTGCCACATAGGGAGGGGGTGGGGGTACATTTGCATAGATAACCAACGGGGCCCTTACCTCACTAGAACAACCACTAGTAGCAGAGTAGCTTTCTACAAAAAAAGTAGTAGTAGTGGTGACGTCAAATTCAAAGTAAAAAGGAGATGTATTTGCTGTTTGGAGAGGTACACCTCCGGTCGTTGAAGCAAATATGCGGAGCTCTTCCCCTGGCGGATTTGCCATAAATGCCTGTACCCGCACTTTACCTTCTCCACAAATACTTTTATCTTGTACAATAGGTGTTGCCGGTTTATTCACTATCTGCGCCATTACCGCAACACGGCTGCTTGGACATAGCCCGCTTGAATCTATAGCTTCTATATAGTACTGCGCTGTAGTGTGCAAATAAGTGGAGAGAATAAATTCAGGCGATAGATCATAGTCTAAAGGTGTTCCACCCGAAGGAGCTGCATAAAGTGCTACCGATTTTCCTGCAGGATTACCCATAGTTACCGAGAAAGATATTTCTCCTGGCCCGCAACGCGTAATACTTTGCGTTATAGGCGGAGCAGGCGCTTCATAAACATGACCAGTGATAGCTGCTTTCGGACTTTGACAGCCTGTTACTGAGTTTTGGGTAGCAAAATAAAAAATAGTATTTGTACTAATAGGCTGAGAAGTAAAAGTAAGACCTGTCGCTACAGGCACTGTAGCATCTTCGTCGAGATACCAATTTACTAAATTTCCGCCCGGCCCTGGCAAAGCACTTAATGTAATAGGACCCGGACCGCAACGCCCTGCAATGGAACCTGGAATAGGTACTTCTGGTACTGTATGTACATTTACTACCTGAGTAGCAGAATAACTACAGCCCCCTTTAGTAACTGTTACAGTTACTACTTTTAAGCCTGGGGTAGCCCAACTGGCCGTAGTAGGGGTAGCAGTTAGAGATGAATTTGGAGTTCCACCACCACCCAAATTCCAAGAATAAGTAGCTCCGGGAAAAGGTCCCCCCGTTACAGATAAGGTAGCAAGGCTATTAGGGCAAACCCCAGAAGCTGGAGAAACAGAAATACCTGGATTCAAAGCAGCATCCACTGTTACAAGATAAGCCAAAGCCGTAACAGGTGGGCAGCCAGTATTAGCAGCCTGGAGCTGTATAGTTTTTATTCCTGTACTATTCCAACTTACAGCAAAAGGACCTGCAGTATTATTCACAGTACCTATACAACCATCACAATTCCAAGTGTAGACGTCTGCACCCGGCAACGCAGCCATATTTACAATTTGATTTACACAAGTATTAGCGGGAGCAGGCTGCGTAATTACTGCCGTAGGAGCCTCATTCACTGTTACTAAAAGTGGCGCAGCAACGAAGGGTACACATCCTGCATTAACTGCACTTAAAGTAACTGTTTTGGTTCCAGGTGTATTCCAAGATACACTATGAGGCCCTGCGCCACTTCCTAAGCCTATACAACCGTCGCAATTCCAAGTATAAACTCCTAAAGAAGTATTACTTGCTTGCAAAGTAACATTATTGTTTGTGCAAACCGCTGAAAGGGGACCTAGAATTGTAGTAGTAGGTACACTATTCACCGTAACCACAACTGTAGCAGTACTAGATCCACATCCTACATTGTTAACGTTGAGTTGAATTGTTTTTACTCCTGCTGTGGGCCAGCTAACAGTAAAAGGCCCAGAACTAGCAGCCGGCGTTGGGGAACAGTCTCCACAGGTCCAACCATAACTCGTAGCGCCTGGCGTAGCATTTAAAGTAACGTTAGTATTCTGGCAAAAAGTATTGCTTGAAGGGCTTAAGATAGTCGCAGTAATATTAGGATTAACAGTTATAATCACAGGGCTAGCTGAAACAGCAGCACAGCCTGGATTAGATGCTTGTAAGGTTATAGTTTTAGTACCGGAGGTGGTCCAGGAAATAGTAAAAGATCCAGCAGTGTTGCTCGGAGCAGGATTACAACCATCACAGTTCCAGGTATAGGTAGAAGCTCCTGAAGCAGCTTGTAAACTTACTGTGTTACCTGTGCAAATAATTGTAGGAGTGGGGCTGATAATATTAGCTGTCGGTAAAGAATTAACAGTTACAAAAACAGTAGCCGTAGTAGTAGGGCACCCTGGATTAGTTACCGTTACTGTAACTGTCTTTGTGCCTGCCGTACTCCACTGTACTGAATGGGGTCCTGCCGTGCCGCTAGGCAAAGGAGTACAATTATCACAATTCCAAGTATATGTAGCTCCTCCTGAAACAGCTTGTAAATTCACGTTGGTATTAACGCAGGTAGTAGCATTTGTTGGACTTATAATAGAAGCCCCCGTACCATTTAATACCGTAACAACTACAGTAGCCGTGGAGGCTGAACCGCACCCTAATTGATTAGCGGTTAACGTTATCGTTTTATTGCCTGGGCTAGACCACGAAGCGTTAAAAGGCCCGAGTGTGGAAGGGGGGGAGGGAGTACAACCATCACAGCTCCACGCAAAAGAAGTTCCATTTCCAGAACCATGAAAAGAAACGGGAGTTCCTGTACATGTAGTAGTAGCAGTAGGGCTGATAATCGAAGCACTGGGCGCAGAATTAACATTTACTTGAACCGTGGCAGTAGTAGTACCACAGCCTGGAGTGTTTGCCGTCAGAGTAATAGTTTTTGCGCCTGGCGTTGTCCAGCTCACATTAAAGGGGCCACTTGTGCTGCCGGGTGTAGGTAAACATCCATCACAAGCCCAAGTATACGTAGCGGCGCCCGAAACTGCTTGCAGAGGTAAGATTTGATTAACACAAGCGTTAGTATTGTTTGTTGGCTGAGTTATAGCTGCTGCCGCTCCCGAAGAAACAGTAATTATTAATGAATGTGAAACTGAGTTACAGCCATGTTGATTAGCCGTCAAAGTAACCGTTTTGGTACCTGAAGTAGACCAGCTTAAATTAAAAGTTCCTGTGGTAGTACCCAATGGAGGGGAAGAAGTACAACCATCACACGCCCATCCGTAAGTAACTCCTGCACCCGTTCCGCTACCCGTAACACTTATAGCTTGATCAACACAAGTAGTATTAGGACCTGTAACATTTGCTGTAGGGGGATTGTTCACCGTAACAACCATGGTAGCAGTAGAATTAACACACCCCGGAACATTAATTGTAAGAGTTATAGTTTTGGTTCCTGTAGTACTCCAAGAAGCTGTAAAAGGTCCTTCAGTATTACCTAAAGCTGGGCTACATCCATCACAGTCCCAGTTATAGTTAGTACCTCCTCCACTGTTAGCCTGAAAAGTAACATTTTGATTAATACATGCACTCGAACTTACAGGACTGGTAATAGTAGCGGAAACTGGATTGGTAACATTTATTGTTATACTTTGCGTAGCAGGCGTAGGACATCCCGGAGCCGTTACTGATAAATTAACTACCTTTGCGCCCGGCGTAGACCAACTTATGTTTATAGGCCCATGGGTATTACCTGGTGCAGGAGTACATCCACTACATGTCCAATTATAGGTAGTACCTGGAGGGCCTGCTGTAGCATTTAAAGTTATTGTTTGATTCACACACGCTGCAGAGGGTGGAGATATAATATTTGCAGTTGCTCCAGCTCCGCTACTAACCGTTACTACCACCTCATTAATACTTATGCAGCCATTATGGGTTGCATTCACAGTTATAGTTTTTGTACCATTAGTGCTCCAAGAAACCGAATGTGGCCCTACAGTACTAGAATTTGCAGGATTTGCGCCTGCCCCAAAATTCCAGGCATAAGAAGCTCCAGTAGTAGGATTAGTGAGCGATATAGTGGTATTTTGGTTTTGACATAAAGTATTAGGAATAGCCGTAAAATTAGTATTAGGAGTTAAACCACAAGTAGAAGTATTAACAGAAATCATAGGTGTGAAAGAGGGAGAACATACAGTAAAGCTTGTGCTTTGACTCATTACATAATTTCCACCTGCGATATCACTTGCAGGATTTAACGTCCTTAGATTTTGGCCAGAACCCAGTGCATAATGCATTACAATTGTATTATTAATTACATGCCCTAGCTGATGCGCATGACCTAGCTCATGTAGAGCAACAGATTCAAAATCAAACTGAGCTCCAGTAGCAAGTGCAGGACCATATTGCCATGTAACAGAACTTTTGAATATAATGTCCAGATCATCTACAAACCACATACTTGCCGGACATGTACCGGGGCTTACAAAAGAAGAATAGCATTTTCCTAACACTCCACTAGGCAAAGCACAACTAGTAGCATCCATACTTACTATATTTATATTATCATTCTGATCCTGGCAGGTGACGGTAGAAGTAGGAGCACATTGTTCGCCAAAATTTACAAAAGTAGCACATCTCCACGATTCTAATGCTCTGCGAAAAGAAGCTATACGAGCAGGTAGAGATGCAAAATTTGTATTATAACGAAAGGTATATCCTCCACTACCATTTTCATTGTATAGCCTTATCAAATGGCCTGCATTGGTATTAATAATGTTATAAGTAATAGTCAAAGTAGCTGTAGAAGTACCTTGCTGATTACTAGCATCCACTACCCTTACTTGCCCTGTACCTGGGGTACCTCCTGTAGCTTTATTAGGAACTATAAGTGTTATCTGAGTATTAGTCCAAGAAGTAATGTAACTATTAGGTACGTCTACCCATGTGGCTCCGCCATCGTCTGCGTCTTTGAATTGTACCTTTGCCGAACCCGATAGAGTACCAAAATTGTTTCCATTAATTGTAAGAACCGAACCCGTTCCCGCAGTTATAGAAGTTGGAGTAAAAGTAATATTGGTAGGAGTAAAGGGAGAGGTAGCCATATTTCTTTTATCTTGTTGAATATTTTTTTGGGGCTGCTCACGTTCCTGAATAATAGAATATGGACTTCCTACTAAAACACTAATTCTATTATACACGTCTTCTTGAATAGAAGAATAAGTATAGAATGGCTCTCTTCCTTGATCATTAAAATAATCTAGTTCAATAAATCCTTGCTCATCAGCATAGGTAATAAAAGCATCTAAGTTCTCGAACGGAGTAGGTTCGCCCCATGGAATAAGCATAAAAATTCCTTTTTGCCCCTCCGAAAGTTTAAGTGCTGGGTATACTTCTAGCATTCTATTTCCTACAACTCCCCCTTCTGTTACTATTACAGCAGTACTCCCTCGTATACTACCCTTGAAGAGCTTATAAACTTTTACGAGGTGAGCTGTGTATATTTGGGTTCTATTTAGGTTCCAGAACGAACGGCTCCCCAATACTTCTCCTTCAAATATAACCTGAGATTCTCTTATTCTTTCTTCTAGGGCAACAGGGTACAAAATACATTGCCCTCTTACGCTGTTACTAATATTTCCTATTAATAAAAAAACTAAAAAGCTAAGAAAGAAAACTATTTTTATTTTCCTTATTTCAGGTTTACTTACTAATAGGGGTGCTATTACAACAAATTTTAATTTAGATGAATATATACTAGCCATAATTATAATTAATCTAATTTAGCCAATTAATTTACTAAAATTGTAGAACTTTAATATAATTTAATATAAAATTCTTTTAATGTTTATTTTTTTTAATAAATGACTTTACTGTTATACTATACAAATTAAAATAGCATTAGTATAAAAATTCTAAAAATTGACAACCAGAAAATAAAAATGAGAAACTAGCAGTAAAAGACTAAACTCCTTGACAATTAATTAATAATTAATCTAAAAATCCATACTTTCGTACTAAAAAAACAAAAACTAATTTTCAAATACTTTGTAGTCTATGAAACTAGTAAATTTCTATTACGATGGAGAATTACAAGTTGGCCTAGTTTATGACTCATACATTCTTAGGCTTAGAGAAGTAATAAGAACTCTACAAAATGACTTGGCATATATTCAAGTAATAGACGATATCGTTAAAGAGGGAGAAAAAGTTTATGAGCTGATACTACAAATCCATTTAAGCTACCTAGAAAAAGGAAAGTATTCGGAATATTCTATTCTTTACGAAGATGTCAAAATAACGTCTCCAATACTACGACCTGCCTCCTGCCGAGACGCCTACGCATTCCGACAACACGTAGAAGCAGCTCGAAGAAATAGGGGAGTAGAAATGATACCTGAATTCGATGAATATCCAGTTTTTTACTTCACCAACCATAATGCTATTACAGGACCAGGCCCTGTATTCTTTATGCCAGACCATTTTCAAAAACTTGATTTTGAATTAGAAGCTGCAGTAGTGATAGGCAAAAAAGGGAAAAATATAAAAGCTGAGGAAGCAGATAAGTATATCTTTGGCTACACTATTATGAATGATTGGAGTGCCAGAGTTTTGCAGATGGAAGAAATGAAATTAAACCTGGGTCCTGCTAAGGGCAAAGATTTCGCTACTTCATTGGGGCCTATGTTAGTTACGCCTGACGAATTAGAAAAATTTCGAATCCCACCTCCTATTAATCATATTGGCTCAAGGTATAATCTAAAAATGAAAGCGTATGTTAATAACAAACTCGTTTCTGAAGGAAGCCTTGGAGACATGGATTGGACATTTGCTGAAATTATAGAACGCGCTTCTTACGGCACTGAAATTTTGCCTACGGATGTGATCGGTTCGGGAACAGTAGGAACGGGTTGTTTCTTAGAATTAAATGGTACTCATAAAAGAATGGACCCTAACTATCAAGAGCAATGGCTACAGCCCGGAGATGTAGTAAGACTGGAAATTGAAGAATTAGGAAAACTTGAAAATACAATATTCGCAGAGGAGACAGACTTCTCGATATTACAAAGAAAGAAAAAACTTTCCTAGTAAGAAAATTTTATTTTTTTTCTACTTTGGTATGAAGTCTTTTAATCTTAGAGTATATGGTTTGTGGATTAATTCTAAAAAAGAAATACTTTTGGTGGAGGAAGAAATAAATAATTTCCTCATGCGGAAATTCCCTGGAGGAGGGTTAGAATGGGGAGAAGGAATTCTTGACTGCTTATATCGAGAATGGCGAGAAGAAACAGGCTTACCTATCCTTAAACATGAACACTTCTACACTACCGACTTTTTTCAGATTTCTGCGTTCAATCCTTCCCATCAAATAATTAGTGTTTATTACTTGGTGCAAAGCCCAGAGGATTTTGCCATTCATTCTCCCCAAACCCCGATGATTAAACGCTTTTTATGGTGCCCTTTAAGAGAATTACAGGAAAGCGAGCTAACTTTTCCTATAGATAGAGTTGTACTGCGAAAATTAAAAGCTAGCGGTGAATAAAAGCTAGATGTTTTATATGATAAATGCCTCCTACACCTAAAGCGCAGGAGGCATTTGCTTTTTTAATAACCTTGATGTCCTACTCCACCACCATCTTCCATTGACCCAACACCCGACCCCCTTTCACTTCCCGTAACTCCACTACATACACCCCCCCAGAAATATCCCCCAGCTCCACCCACCGCTCCTGATACCCCAACACCCCAACAATCAACTCCCTCCCCACCTCTACACCCCGAACATCCCGAATCACCAACTCCACATACCCCTCT
>JANWXU010000087.1 GCA_025057395.1 Bacteroidia bacterium
AGTATATTGGAATATCCATTCCTTCTTCAAAACCATCATCTACTCGCACTCCTTCGCCCCTAGGGGGTAAGTACTTTAGCAGCTTGCCGATATCAGGTAAGAAATTATTACAGGGATCTTCTGCATAAATACGAGCTTCGATGGCATGTCCATTAATTTTAAGGTCTTCTTGATTAAAAGGCAAGGGGTGTCCTTCAGCAATGCGAATTTGTAGTTCTACTAAGTCTAAGCCGGTGATCATTTCGGTTACCGGATGTTCTACTTGCAGGCGAGTATTCATTTCTAAAAAATAGAAATTTTTATCTCCATCTAAAAGAAATTCCACAGTTCCAGCATTTGTGTAGCCAGCAGCTTTACACACATTAACAGCTGCTTCCCCCATCTTTTGGCGTAATTCAGGCGTTAATACCGCAGAGGGAGCTTCCTCAATTACTTTTTGATGTCTTCGCTGGATTGAGCATTCTCTTTCAAAAAGGTAAACTATATTTCCATAATGATCTGCTAAAACTTGTATTTCAATATGTTTAGGTGAGGCTATCCATCTTTCAATAAATACACTACCATCTCCAAAGGCGCTTAAAGCTTCACTTTGCGCACGTTGCATTTGCTCAACAAAATCTTCTTTTTTTTCTACAATTCGCATTCCTTTTCCTCCTCCTCCTGCAGAAGCTTTAATTAAAACTGGAAATCCCACTTGCTCCGCAATTGCCTCTGCTTTGGCAATATTAATAATAGGCTCATCCATACCAGGCACTAAAGGAACATTAAACTTCTTAACAGCTGCTTTAGCAGCAATTTTACTTCCCATTAATTCCATAGCCTCGGGCCCCGGTCCAATGAAGATAATTCCCGCTTCTTCTACCATACGGCGAAACTTGGCATTTTCTGAAAGAAAGCCATAACCCGGGTGTATAGCGTCTGCGCCAGATCGCAAACAGATATCAATAATTTTATCTCCTCGTAGATAAGATTCGCTAGAAGGGGCCGGACCTAAATAATAAGCTTCATTAGCATACCTCACAAATGGAGCATTTACATCTGCCTCAGAATAAACTGCTACACTAGCAATACCCATTTTATGTAATGTGCGCATTATTCTCAATGCTATCTCACCCCTATTGGCAACTAGTACTTTTTTTATTACGTGCGTCTTTTTCATTCTTTACTAAATTTTAAATAACCTAATTACAATAAGGGAGCCGTAATAGTAGCTTCCAAGTCTGAAATGGCTTTTTTAATAGTTTGGTCTATTTGATGGGTTTGTTGCACCTGGTTTTGAGTAATATGATGTCCTAATGCTTCTACTTCGCGCATTATCAGCTTTTGAGTTTCTTGAACAAGAAATTCTATTTTTCTAAGTTCCTCTTCTATTTGCATTCTTTGAGCCTCCTGCTTTTGCTCCAGATGGCGATAATGGGCAAAAAGAGTGTCATTTTTTTCCTCGATGATTTTATGTAAGTTACGTAGCTGAAATAAACCTATGGTGAGCAAGATAAGTAAGACACCCGAAATGCTTATGCTTACTATTATAAGGGGCTCCATAAATATAAACTAATTAGAAATTTCAATAGAATAGGTGAGTTCTGCTGCTTTTCTAAGCATTGCACTAACACCACAGTACTTTTCCTGAGATAGCTTTACAGCATGCTCTACTTTTTCATAAGGAAGATCTCCCTCAAATTGGTAGGTAATGTGAATTTTCTGGTATGTTTTAGGGTGTTCTTCGGCCAGTTCTCCATCTACCTTTACGGTAAAGCTTTTTACATTTAACTTCATTTTACTAAGAATAGCAATTACATCCATGGCTGTACAGCCAGCAAGCGCTACTAAAACTAAAGGCTTAGGACGCGGACCTTTATTATGGCCACCAAATTCTTCTTCAGCGTCTAGCATGATCGAATGCCCATTTACCTGGGCAGCAAAAGCCATTTCACTTTGCCATTTACATTCAATGCTATGAATATTCATCGTTACCTTAATAAGCCCTTGCAAAAATAACTCTTTTTCGAGAAGGATTACCAGAATAAATGCATTTTCCCTCCTCTTCAGGTGAATTAAGAGGAATACATCGAATAGTCGCTTTAGTTTCTTCTTTAATAGCCTCTTCAGTTGCAGGGGAGCCATCCCAGTGAGCATAGATAAACCCCCCAGTGGTTTCTAATATCTCTTGAAATTCTTTATAACTATCTACATAAAAAGAAAATTTATCCAACCGTTCTTTTGCGGTTTGGTATATGTTATTTTGTATTTCTACTAAAAGCTTTTCTACATAAGCTACAATATTATCAGCGGGTACCATCCATTTTTGACAAGTATCTCTGCGGTACACTTCTATTTCATTGTTTGCTACGTCTCTACTCCCAATAGTAAGCCGGATAGGTACTCCTTTTAGCTCCCATTCAGTAAACTTCCACCCCGGCCGCTTGGTATCATCATCATCATAACGCACACTAATATTGACTTTTTTCAGGGACTCTACCAGTGGACGGATGTAATCACTTAGGGCATTGAGTTCTTCGTTTTTTTTGTAAACAGGTACAATTACTACTTGAATAGGTGCGAGCAAGGGCGGCAAAACCAAGCCATTATCATCGGAGTGAGACATAATAAGTGCACCCATAAGACGTGTAGAAACGCCCCAAGAGGTAGCCCAAACATATTCCTCTTGATTTTGAGCATTGAGAAATTTTACATCGAAAGCCTTAGCGAAATTTTGACCTAAGAAGTGAGAAGTACCCGCTTGGAGTGCCTTACCATCTTGCATTAAAGCTTCAATACAATAGGTTTCTACGGCTCCTGCAAATCGTTCATTAGGGGTTTTTATACCTCGTATTACGGGCATAGCCATATATTTTTCCGCAAAGGTTGCATATACTTCTAGCATTTTTTCAGTTTCAGCTATAGCTTCTTGGGCAGTAGCATGAGCAGTGTGCCCTTCTTGCCATAGAAATTCTGCTGTTCTTAAAAATAAGCGGGTACGCATTTCCCAACGAACCACATTCGCCCATTGATTAATTAGCAAGGGTAAATCTCGATAAGATTGAATCCAGTCTTTATAAGTATGCCAAATAATAGTTTCTGAAGTAGGACGCACAATTAGTTCCTCTTCTAATTTAGCTTCAGGATCTACTACCACGCCTTTGCCATTGGGGTCATTCATTAGCCGGTGATGGGTTACAATAGCACATTCCTTTGCAAAGCCCTCCACATGCTCTGCTTCCTTGCTTAAAAAAGACTTAGGAATAAACAAGGGGAAATAAGCATTTACGTGGCCAGTATCTTTAAACATATCGTCTAATATACGTTGCATTTTTTCCCAAATTGCATACCCATAAGGCTTAATAATCATGCACCCTCGAACAGCAGAATGGTCTGCAAGATCTGCTAAACGAACTAGGGCATTATACCATTCCGAATAATTTTCAGCACGGGAAGGTAAATTTTGTGCCATAAGTAGATTTTTGGAATATTTTTTGCTGCTACTAAAGAGTATAATTCCTACAAAAATACAAACCTAACAAGGGCTAAACAAAATCTTTTCATTTAGGAAGTAATTTTTTAGTCTGTGTATCTAATTGAAATTTTATTACGTACAATTACAAGTAAAAATAAATTAAGAAGCTTATGGAAAGGCTGCTAATATACTTTTGGGTTGTGTTGTTTATATACGGGGTTAAATTAAATTATACCCCACTAGTTGCTCAGGTAGAAACGGATGACGTTTACGCTACACCCTCAGAGCGCCAAAAACAGAGACGCCTACAGTTAAAAGCTGAAGAAGAAAGGCGTAAAAAGTACGAAGAAGAGCAAAGACAGCAAAGGGAAAGGGAGGCAGAGGAGGAAGCCCAAAATGCAAGGAGTTCTAAATCATATTCTCGACGGAATCGTGAATACCGTGAATGGGAAGATGAGGATTATTATTACACTAGTAGAATTCGTAGATTTGAACAAAACTGGATGATTGGCTCCTACTTTTCGCCCTTTATGATCACACCGTGGGGAATTGCGCCAGGAGGCATTTATACAGCATGGGGAGGCTTTATTCCTACTTCAGCCTTTAGTTTTTGTTTTAGTATTGGCTCTCCTTGGTTTTGGGACCCTTGGGATTATTGGTGGTGGTATCGTCCCTGGAGGCCTTGGAGTATGGCATGGTGGTATCCATGGGGATGGAGCAGCTGGTGGTGGGGCTGGGGAGGACCTTTTGCTTATCAAATGGGTTTTTATGATGGTTTATGGGCTTCTCGGTGGTGGGGATGGTATCCATGGGGATGGGGCGGTGCTGTAACCACTACCTTTAACTACGGGCCTCGAAATACAATTGCAGGAAATTTTAACTATTCCTATGGAAATACGGGCCGTAGTTACAATACTGGCGAGTACTACCAGCGGGGAAGGCAAGTGATGTCTAACGGACGTGCTGCCTACGCAGTATACAACACTAGTAACGGAACGCCTTCAAGTAACAATAACTATAGAAGCAATTACAATAATAATACAAGTACCAGTTTTAGTACTTATAGGTCTAACTCTTCTAATTCTTCTACTTCCTACGGAAGTGGCTCTAGTTATAATAGTTATAATAACAGTAATTATAGAAGTTCTTACTATAACTCTAGTTACTACAGCACAGGTGGAAGTAGTTATCGAGGTGGGGGAGGAAATAGTTCTTATAGGTCTTCTTCTTCAGGATATAATTCATATAATTCCTATCGCGGAGGGAATAATAACTCTTACCGAAGCAGTGGTGGAACATATAATACGGGAGGTAATTATTATCGCGGTGGTACTGGTGGGACATACCGATCTCCTACTCCAAGCAGTGGGGGTGGAACATACCGATCTTCAGGTGGGGGAGGAGGTGGCAGTTACCGTTCCTCGGGAGGGGGTGGCAGCTATGGGGGAAGTAGTGGCAGTGGCGGTGGTAGAAGACGTTAAATAGTTAGAATATAATTGTTATCCATATCTTATCCATAAATAGTATCAAAAAATTAGTATGGCCAAAAAAAGTCTTTTAGCTATTGCTCTGTTAGGAGCAGCAGGGTATTTCATGAAGATAAATGCTCAAAATTATTTAGACCTGCAGCGCTTTTCAGAAACGGGTATTATAGGCACTGCCCGCTCTATGGGTATGGGAGGTGCTTTTACAGCAGTAGGAGGTGACTTTACTACTACTACACTTAACCCCGCAGGACTAGGCCTTTTTCAACGCTCAGAGTTAATGTTTTCCACTGCCTTACAGTTTTTTAGTACTAAGGGAACTTTATGGGGAGAAACTAATACAGCAACCACTTCAAATTTTAGTATACCTAATTTAGGCTTTGTAATTCAATCTACTACGCGAAACAAGAGTGGAATTTTAAATTGGGCCATAGGAATGGGCTTCAATCAACTTAATCACTTTCGTAGAGAAATAAATGCCAGTGGCTTTAATCCCTATCATTCTATATCTACTTATCTTTCGCAGATTGCTCAAGGAGAAAGAATGGACGATTTGCTCAGAAGGGGCGGAAGGCAAAATGTTGCCGCAGCTTCCGATTTAGCAGCTATTGCTTTTAACACTTATTTTACTGTACGTAACGGACAAGAAACCGACATTGGAATAATCAATACTCAAACAGCTCCTAACGGTGCCCCCTTAGATGGAAATTACTTCGGAATTTTTGAGTATGGGGGTATCCGTCAAAATTATGAATTACTAGAAAAAGGAAGATTAAATCAATGGGACTTTGCTTTCGGGGCAAATGTAGACGATGTACTGCACTTTGGATTTGGTTTGGGAATCTTAGATGCTAGCTATGAGTACACGCGTAATACTTCGGAAGTAGATGTTTTAAACCGCTATCGGTACATCAACCTACAGTACCAGCGGGATACTTTGCCTGCGCGTGAAATGGAAGTAACTGAATTTTTAAGAACTAGCGGTATAGGCATTAATTTCAAATTAGGACTAATTTATCAACCGGTTGATTTCCTAAGAATAGGCACTAGTATACAAACTCCTTCCTATTTATCTCTTTCAGATCGCTATGAAACTCAAATGCGACTAATAGGAGACTTTGGAGAACGAGCTTCTTACATTTCCTCCGAAGACTTATTTGATTACTCTATGACTCTACCCTACCGCTTCAATTTGGGGGGAATGTTCTTGATACAAAAAATGGCTCTCATAAGCACAGATTTAGAAATAGTAGACTATAAATTTGCTCAGCTTTCACCCGCTCGAAACTTTAGAGATGTCAATCAATTTGCGTCCAATAATTTCGCACTAGGATATAACTTTCGATTAGGAGGAGAATTGCGAATAGAAAATTTGTATTTGCGTGCAGGCTACGCCCGCTTTTCAAATGTCTTAGAAGATAGAGTCAATGCCGCTCTAAGCGACCCAGCAACTCATAATTTTACAGGAGGACTAGGATACCGCGGTCCTAGTCTATACTTTGATTTTGCCTATGTTCATCAAATTAAGCCTGATGCTTTTAGCTTGTATGCAATTCAGGGTCGTGGTCCTAGCCCTATTTTAACGGCCAATAGAACATTTGGGAATATCGTTTTTACTTTTGGGGTGCGCTTTGGAAAAGCGCAAAATACTAAAAAGTAAAAGCAATAGAATTAATAATTGATTAATTTTCTTTAAATTCGCAAAGCTATCAGATGCTAACCTCAAATATTATGAATAGAGAAAAACTTGGCAATCTATTTGCTTATATTGCAGTCGCACAAATACCTGTTTGGTGTGTTCTATTTGCCATTGCACTAAGCCTAGATATTAAAACTTACAAAGAAAAAATGGAACCATGGATTGAAATATGGGTAATTTTTACTTTACTAGTTTCTTTGATTGCAGGCTTTTTGAAAACGGGAAACTCTGCTTCTACAACCACTAATACTCAAAGTACTGCAAGCAAATAAAAATCTAATAACGCAAGGGCCTATAGCTTTAAAAATAATAAAACCCCCCAAGGGGGTTTTTTATTAAAGAAATAAAGAAAAAAGTTTTAGACTTATTAAGCCACTTAGTTTAGTTAACTTGAAACTTAGCAATGTTTCGACTCTCCCCGTCTACTATTTCTAAAAAGTAAAAACCGGCAGGAAGGTTTGAGATATTTAGAGAGTGATTAATCTCCTCATTAGTTATTGTATTCAAAAATTCTTGCACTAAAATTTGACCTTGTAAATCAATAACACGTAATTGTACTCCTTCATTTTCTTGTAGTGGCTTGTATATAAAATTCAAAAGATTGCGAGTAGGATTAGGATAAATTTCCAGAAAATTATTTTCTTCTAAACTTGTTATTCCTTCTTTACCTGCTGTAGTCCTAAACTGCAAGAAACTAGCAGAAGAACTAATTCCTGCACAAAAAGCTTTTACTTCTACATTGTAAGTAGTCCCTGGTGTAAGGAAATTGATATAAAAACCAGGAGTGCTTCTATAGCGTACTGTTGGAGTAGTTGCACCTTGCGGCCAGTATTTGATTTCATATTGATATGCCCCAGGTACCACTTCCCAAGTAAGTTGGGCAGTATTTCTACCAATAAATACGGTTCCTAAGTTACGAGGAGCACTACAAACACTGTTATCTACCATAATTTGTTTTATTGCTAAGCAGCCTACGGCATCTTTTAGGGTTACTGAATAGGTAGCAGGTGTAAGAGCTGTAAATACGTTACGGTTTTGGAATGTTATTCCGTCAATAGAAAATTGATAAGGAGGAATACCACCATAAGGAACCATGCTAATAGAGCCATCTCGGCAAACATCACAGCTAGCACTCGCTACGTAAAAATCATAGTTTAATGTATTACAATTTACCCTTTGGGCTTGCACTAAGAGCGGCTCCGAAGGCAACGAAGAATTGCCGTCTTCACAAATAGTATTGATAGTTATTTTCCACTCCTGATTGGGGAGGCTATCAAAAAATTCAAAATAATTATTTTCGGTATAAATCACCGTTTTTTTATTTTCCCATTCACTAGCTTTTGCGAAAGTTACTCGATAGAGAACCGCAGAGGGCATAGGGGCCCAAATTACTCTTGCAGAATTAGGACTTGAACTTTGCACCCGAATATCTACCGGCGTATCGCACCACGATAAAGGAATGGACTCTAATGGAGTCGCTCTAGTTGCCCCCTCTGGCCAAAAGTAAATACCAAATTCAGCTCCATTTTGATTACGGCTTGGCTCCAAATAGCCCGAAGCAAATATGATTCCCCTTTTATTAGTATATTCATTAAAGTCTATAGCATAAGATAACACTAAGTTAGGTACACCTGAAGGACTTATATCAAAAATATAATAATCAGCAGGTAACTGGATAACTTCTGTAGCTTGGCGGTAAGAAAGATTCTTAATAGGTGTTACTCCTAATTGACGCACGCTTACATTTACCGCAGGGGCATCAGGGGAAGCATGAAGTACTCGAAATGCTACATTTCCTAGGTTAGGATTAGATAAATTACTTCCTCCCCATTCAAAAAAGCTAACATGTATTGCCGTTCCATTAACACTCAAGTCGTAATTACTGAGATTTACTACGCCGTTCAAAACAAAACGGTAACGCCCTCCTCTTTGTGCTAAGAAAGGGGAGGAAACGGCCCTAACATTTCCTTGTGCATCGTAAGCAATAATTTGCCATGTGTTATTTACTCCTACTCCTGTTTGATAAGCTTGGAGATAACCAATCGTAGAAGTTGGCGTTTCAATATTTAGATTAAGATTTTTTATACCAAAAAACAAACCTGGCGCTGTTGGGTCACTTACGTTGTTAAGAATTTCCACTGTAGCTGTTTCGATATTAACCACCTCAGTAGAACCATCGGGATTTACCAGGAAAAAAGCAAGGAAAGGACCATTGTTATTATTAGCAGGAAAAGCAAACCCTGAACCTAAAAGAATACCCGTTTTACCGCCCTTTCCTCTAGAGTTAATTTCTAATTGAGCTATAGTTGCATTTTGACCCGGAATTCGAATAGCAATTGAATTTGAAACTTCTGCTGCCATGTTTATATAAGAGCTGGCTCTACCATAGGTCAAAAGGGGAACAGAAGGCTGTAGATTATTATTTAAGAAAATACTTACGGGTGAAACATCTGAAACACCGTGAAAAAGGCGGAGGGAGTAAGTGTCGTTAGAATTAGACTCTATTAGTGCGTCTACCAAAAGCAAATCTGCACTAAGGTTATATCCAAATGGATTAGCATAAGCAGCTGTATTAATAAGACCATTAGCAATAATATATTTTACGTCATTACTATTTAGAAAAATTTGCTTAGTTAACAGCGCTGGTGTTTGAGCGTTACTATTCTTGGGCTTTATTTCAATTGTAATATTTCCTGTAATTCCTAGGGATCCTATATCGATAAAGGGCGTAGCCCCTCGAAAAGGAAAATCATCTAATATTGGCTGTTCACCACCATTGACCCAAATATCTACAGTTCTAAGCATAGGGTCAGGAGAATTGTGAATAATTTGCACTCTTTGCGCTTGTAAGAAACCTGCGATAAGTAGACTAACCCAAAAGACTAGTTTTTTCATAAGCTTAATAAATGAAATAAATAATAAATAAATAATGGTTGCAAATAAACTAAAATTTTTGCGCAAAAATACTTTTTTGATTTTGAAAATTTGCCTAAGCTAATTTAGCTTTTTAAGCCTAGGTGTTAATACAGTTTATTATTTGTTTTGGCAGGCGATTATCCAATGTAGGGCAACATTTTAGAATGATTTAGCTAAAGGTTAGTCCTAATTCGGCAAGCTTGAGCCTTGCTCCTTCGTGCCCTAAGCGACTAGCAATTTGCCAATCACTTATAGCCTCCTGAATTCTTCCTAGTCTTTTGAAAAGTAAGCCGCGGTTATAATAGGAGTAAGCATAATCAGGCTTGAGCTCAATAGCTTTACTATAGTCTAAAATAGCTCCATTGAAGTCTTGTAAGTAAAATTTAGCAAGTCCACGATTATTATAGTAAGAAGCATCTTGAGGTTGCAGCAAAATGGCAGCAGTATAGTCTGCAATTGCACCTGCATGGTCTTGTAAATAGTATTTTGCTAAGCCTCTATTAAAGTAAGCACTGCTATAATCGGGTTTTAGTTCAATAGTTTTGGTAAAGTCTGCAATAGCCCCTGCGTAGTCTTGAAGGTTTAATCTTACCCACCCTCGATTATTATAAGCATTTACAAAATCAGGCTTTAGCTCAATGACAATACTAAAATCCATTAAGGCTCCTTGAAAATCATTAATAGCTTTTCTTGCAATACCTCTATTATTATAAGCAGAAACATGATCTGACTTTAATTCAATCGCTGTAGAGTAATCTTCAATTGCTTCATGATATTTATTTAAGTAATAATTCACCAACCCTCGATTAAAATAGGCATTGGCATAGCCCGGACTAAGCTCAATAGCTAGCGTATAGTCTTTCAGAGCACCATGATAGTCTTGTAAGTTATATTTTGCCCACCCTCGATTATTAAAAGCTGTAGCATCTTGTGGGTTTAAAGAAAGTACTCGATTATAATCTTGAATAGCCTCAGCAAATTGATTTGTACAAATAAATACCCAAGCTCTATTACTAAGAGCATTAATAAAATCAGGGTTTAACTGTATAGCAGTATTAAAATCTCGTAATGCATTTTGATAGTCATATAGGGCCACAAAAGCTGAGCCACGACCATTATAATAAACAGAATTTTCTGGTTCTAACTCTATAGCTTTGTTAAAATCCTCAATAGCCCCCTTATAATCTTGTAGCATTTGCCTTAGCTGTGCTCTTTGAAAATAGTTATGAGCATTTTGCGGCAAAAGACGAATAGCTTTGGAAAAATCAGCAAGTGCCGAGTGGAATTCATTATTTGCTTTATGTATCTCTCCTCGTAGTACGTAGTAGCTAGCTTCCGTGGGTCCAAATTGAATCGCTAAGCTAGCGGCCTCAAGGGCTTCTGGTATTTCTCCTACTAAATATTTCAATCTTGCTATTTCAAAATAAGCCGGATGGTAGTCTTTTTTTAAGGAAATAGCGGTTTTGAAATCTTCTAACGCACCCGAATAATTTCCTGAATTACTACGATGGACTCCTCGCATGTAATAGTTTCGAAAAAGGGGTGCAAGCTCAATAGCTTTATTAGCTGCCTGCAGTCCTTCCATAAAATCATCTAAAAAATAGGCAATAGTAGATCGAAGGTACCAGAAAAATTCCAGGGGCTCACTATCATGCGTACTCTCGTATAAGGTTATCAATGCCTCTTGGTACTGTTTAATCCCAACTTGAAGTGCTGACTTAAGCAAAAGTACTTTAAATTCACAAGGGGGTACACAAGAAAAAGGAAGATACTCTAAAAGTGACGCAGCATACTTGAGTAAAGGCTCTTTAAACATTATAAGGCAGCTATTTTGCATAGCAGAATATAAATATTCATAGGCTTCCAGTAGCTTACCTTCGCGTATGGAAAGGAAACAAAGCATTAGCTCGGCTAGTTCTACTTGCTTTTGAGATTGAATAGCCCTTTCGAATGCAAGCCTAGCTATTTTCCATTCCTGCTTTTCATAAAGTAAAACCCCTTTAGCTACCCAGTCTTCTAGTATGTATTCGTTAAGTATTTTATTAGTAATACTCAATTGTTGCTCCAGTACTCGAAGAACTTCCGAACTTGGCCTAATAGTTAAGTTGGGGCTCGTATTTTCCATGTTCTTTTTCTAATTCTGCTAATATTTGCTGCAATTGTAGTTTTTTTTGTTTGAAATAAGCGTCCCAATCATCTAAAACTTGAATTAAACGATAGGTTTCCGAGTAAAGAATTTCTTTAATCTCGATATACAGCCTTTCAACGTATAGAGAACGTTTATCCAATTCTTTTTTCAAAAACTGAACTTCTGCACTCCATGGTTGTGTTTGCGATAAAGCAAGTTGGTTTTGTAATTCCAAATAGATTGCTTTTACTTTGTCTAAATTATTTCTCTCGTAAGCATAACTTAACTCTTTAAACATCATTTCTGCTATGCTTCGATACTCTGGACTAACTACGTCTGGATGACAAAGCTTAGAAGCTTGTCGAAAAAGAAGCTTCAGTTGTTTTTGTTGCTCCTCATCTAATTCTTGTGGAATATCTTGCTGGCTAAGAGCATAGCCATATCTGTATTGTTCATATTCTTTTTTTGCATTTTGATATTCTTCCCATGCTTTTTCAAAGTCCCAGAGGTATAATTCTTTTTGTTGACTTTCCCAGAAAATACGCTTTTTTTCGGCCTCAGCTTTTTTGAGTTGTTGCCTTTTCTCTAAAATTTTAAGGTTTAAATCTCCAAGCTCACGATTATGTTGAACATGGAAATCTAAAAATTTTTTTTGCAATTCTGCCTTATCTAGCTCCAAGGCATTGATAATCATTTCTAGTACTTTTAATTGCAAGTCATATATAGTAGTTTCAATGTTTGCATGGGGTACAATTGCTTTTTGTTGTTTCTGATAAGAATCAATAAGCGCAATAATATAAGGCAATTCTTGAGAAACCATTTTTTTTTCATAAATGTGGGCTAACTGGTTGAATTCAGAAAATTGCTCCAGAGCAGCAGAAGGAAGCATTTGAAAAAGGCGCTCCAAATGAGTTTCAATCTCTTCTATTTCTGCTTCTAGGAGGATAGCATTTTTCAATAATTCTAGTCGTTTATGAATTTTAGAAAAATCTACAACCTCGGAGTAGGAGCTTTTTTGAAAATAGGTAGATTGAAGAATTTTTTTAAGCTCATTTAGGAAATAAAAACTTAAAGCTACATTTTCTGAAGAAATAGTACAGAAATCCCATCCTTGCAACTGAGCTTCTTTGTGCAGAGCTACAGGTACTATTATAATATGTGAATCAATTATCCAGAGAGGATATTTCAAAAACCACTCCTGCAAGCTTGGATGGCTATAGTGCTGAATCTTTATTTGAAATTTAGAAAAATTGGAAAACTTTTGGAAATCTGGAGCAGCCTTTGAAAAAAATATTATTTCAACTTGAACTCCTTGCTCAGCTTTATTAGCAATTAGTTGGTATATGGCGTTATCGAAGAAACAACTATGTATAAGTGTTATAGAACGCTGTGCTTTGCAAACTTCCTGGTAGAGGCAATACTGTATTTCTTCAAATACAGTAGTAGTAATATTACTTTGCATGTGTTAGGGTTCAAAATTTAATAGTTTTTTATTAAACTAAAATCAAATTTACAGAAATTTTTTAAGGAAAATGCTTGCATTTTATGCAAAATAAAATTTATCAACACTCTATTTACAAATTATACTTGTAAAGTAACAATTAAGCATTGTACTCAATCCCGTTGAATATTATTGAATATTAACGCCTTAGATAGGCGCAATTTTTTTCTAAAAACCTTTTTTGTAACTTGCATAAAAATTTAGGACTTCGTAATGAATTCCCAGCAAGTAAGGCAGCAATTTTTAGAATTTTTTGAGCAAAAAGGGCACGTAATAGTACCTTCAGCCCCTATCGTTAATAAAGATGATCCTACCCTTTTGTTTACTAATGCGGGCATGAATCCCTTCAAAGATATTTTTACAGGTAAAAAGCCTGTGCAATACCCCCGAATTGCAAATACACAAAAGTGTCTGCGAGTTTCAGGAAAACATAATGATCTTGAAGAAGTAGGGCACGATACCTACCATCATACTATGTTTGAAATGCTTGGAAACTGGTCTTTTGGAGATTATTTTCGGGCTGAAGCTATTGCCTGGGCATGGGAACTGCTTACAGAGGTATATAAAATTGATAAGTCCTCTCTTTATGTAACCTGTTTTGCTGGCGACCAAGATACCCCCAAAGACCTAGAAACATTTGAAGAATGGAAAAAATGGGTGCCCCAAGAGCATATTCTTTTCTTTGGTAAAGAAGCAAACTTTTGGGAAATGGGGGATACAGGCCCGTGTGGCCCTTGTACCGAAATTCACATTGATTTACGCCCAGAAGAAGAAAAACATAAAGTCGATGGAAAGACTTTAATAAATGCTGGCGATCCACGAGTGATTGAAATCTGGAATATTGTACTCATTCAATTTGATCGTAAGGCAGATGGTACCCTCATTCCCCTTACCTTGAAAAGCATTGATACAGGAATGGGCTTAGAGCGTCTATGCATGGTTCTACAAAATAAAACTTCTACTTATGATACAGATATTTTTCTTCCGCTGAGAGTTTTTCTTGAAGATCACTACAATTGCCGCTACGACCGCACAGAGATAGAAGCTGTAGCTATTCGTGTAATTGTAGACCATATCCGTGCTGTAGCTTTTGCTATAGCTGATGGGCAATTACCCGGAAATACAGGTGCCGGCTATGTTATTCGTAGAATTTTGAGAAGAGCAGCGCGTTATGGCTTTCAGCATCTTAATATCCACCAGCCTTTCTTATATCGTTTGGTAGATGTCTTGGTAGAAAATATGGGCCAAGCTTTTCCAGAACTTGTCACACAAAGAGGATTTATTAAACAAGTAATTGAGCAAGAAGAAGCTGGCTTTATTCGTAAATTAGAACAGGGATCACAGCGCTTCACGGCATATATTCAAAACTACCTTACCCAGAAAAAAGAAGCTCTTCCTGTTATTGAAGGAGATTTTGCTTTCGAATTGTATGACACCTATGGCTTCCCTTTAGACCTTACCCAGCTTATGGCACAAGAAAAAGGGTTTACAGTAGATCTAGAAGGGTTTGAAAAAAACATGGCTCTACAAAAAGAGCGTAGCAAAAAAGCCGCTGCTCAAGAAACTAGTGACTGGGTGGAACTTATTGCTGGTACAGATACCCAATTTTTAGGGTACGATAATCTTCAAATTCCTGCACGCATCACTCGCTATCGTAGTGTTAAAGTAAAGGGTACAATTTGTTATCACCTGATGCTAGACCAGACTCCCTTCTATGCAGAAAGCGGAGGTCAAGTAGGCGATACAGGTACCTTAGAAAATGGCACACAACAAATCAAAGTATTAAATACCTTCAAAGAAAATGAGTCGATAATCCATCAGGTAGACCAGCTTCCTCTTGACCCGCTAGGAGAATGGATGGCCGTTGTAGATGTCGAAAGAAGAAGAAAAATAAAAGCGAATCATTCAGCTACGCACTTATTACATGCTGCCTTACGAAAAATTTTAGGTACCCACGTAGAGCAAAGAGGATCGCTAGTTAACGATAAATACTTACGTTTTGATTTCTCACACTTTCAAAAGCTATCTCCCCAGGAGCTCAAACAAATAGAAGATTTAGTAAATCAAAAGATCACTGCTGCTTTACCTTTAGAAGTATTTAACAATATACCCCTTACTGAAGCCAAAGCAATGGGAGCAATGGCACTTTTTGGTGAAAAGTATGCAGAAAAAGTACGTGTTATACGTTTTGGTGCAGACTTTTCTACAGAGCTTTGTGGAGGTACTCATGTTACTAATACCTTGGAAATACGCTACTTTAAGATATTAAGTGAAAGTGCAATAGCTGCAGGAATTCGTCGTATCGAAGCAGTTACTTCTGATGAAGCTTTGGCTTATTTAGAAAGTCAACTAGAAATTCTACAAAAGTTAAGAAATTTATTAGATTGTCCTCAAAATATTGAAAAGGCTTTGATAGAGCTTATAGAACGTAATAAATCTAATGAAGAAAAGCTAGCACGGTACCAGCAGCAATATATTACAGAACTACGCAATAAGCTTTTAGCTAGCAGAAAGACAGGCAATGGTTTTCAATGGGTAGTAGAACAAATAGAAATAGACTCAGCAGAAGCATTAAAAAATTTATCCTTTGAACTTAAAAAACAAAGCGAAGATAGCATATTTATTTTGGGTACAGTGCTCGATGGCAAGCCCTTATTAAGCATAATGATGAGCGATAGCCTTACCTCTCGCTTTAATGCAGCTCAAATTATTAAAACTATTTGCCCCAACATTAAGGGAGGCGGAGGAGGGCAGCCTTTTTATGCCACTGCTGGAGGAAAAGATCCTGCCGGCTTGCCTCTTGCTCTTCACGAAGCACAAAAACTAATTCTATCGAACTAAAATTGTACTCTTTTTAGATTTTTCTCTTAGCACATAAATTCAATATACTATCTGAGGACGGAGCTTGCAATTTTTTTGAATCCAATCAAGGTCAAATTCATTAAGCTCTCTTCTTTTTCCCTGGTAGATAAAATACTCCGCTCCCTTTCCACTTGTGTCATCAATAGTAGGCATTTTGTT
>JANWXU010000088.1 GCA_025057395.1 Bacteroidia bacterium
AGTTGCGGGTGCTTGGTTAAGCGCATACACATAAGCATTAGCAGTAGTTGTTACGCGTATAGCTTTTGCTTCTATTACTCCACTTGTATTCACTTCACATGCTACCGGTACATTTACTTGAACGGTAGTATTAGCTGGCACCGTAACTGTTTGATTGAGTACACAGCCTCCACCGCCGAAAGCAGTAACTGTAGCTGTGTTTGCTACCGTAGAGCTAATAAAAACAGCTAAACTTGGAGTACTATAGTTATCCTCAAATGCCAACCAAAACTCCGTACCGGCCATCGATTGGGCTTTATTTTTTAAGGGCAAGCCCATATACAACAAGCCAAATATTATTAGGATTATGTTTGTATATATTGTTTTCATGGGATTATATTTTTGTTGTTAAATATACAATGTTAAATATATATACTATATTAATCTTTTTTTATTTAATCTTTTAATTCTACTTTTTGACCTGTGACAAGGTATTTATATCCAATTCTTCGATACCAAGCTTGGGTTGAAAGTATTTCAATAGAAGCACTCGGGTAGGCTTGCTTAACTTTATGGTGAGCAGCGTCTATTCGAGCATTTCCATTGGGTGAATTAGACTCTGCCACGATAAGTATATGCTCTTCACTTGTATTATCATAACCCATATAACAACAAATGCCTAAACTTAATAAATTTTCCCGGACAGCGCTTACACTATCCATAGCGTTGGGTTTAACTAGCAAAATAGTTCCCTCTAACACAGGAGGCTCCTGCGCAAAAACATAATGAACTTGGGCAATTAAAAAAAATAACACACTAATAACAGTAAGCATGAGAGTATTATTACTAAGAGTGTAGAGTCTTTGCATGGTAGTACACTTTTAAGTTTAGAACTCAATATTAATAAAAATTTCTCAAAAAAGCTAGTAAAAATTTACGAAGTGTAACTATAAAGATAAAAACTTTGAACGAATAAACGCTAAATTTGTATAAAAGCGTGTTTTAAAATAGGGCTAAAACTAATGCCAACCTTCCTAGGGCCAATACAGGCTTAAATAATTTATTTTTTTAGGCTATTTGTTTTTTAGTCCTTGTAATGTATCTTTGCAGCATAATTATGGTAATAAATAGATAATAAAATGCCCGGTCGTCTAATGGTAGGACAGCAGATTTTGGTTCTGCGTGTGAGGGTTCGAATCCTTCCTGGGCAACAGAAAACTTAGAATGGAAAAACGAAAATTCCAGCTTTTTGCCGGAAGCGCTTCTCTTGAATTAGCGCAACGAATGTGTGAATATGACGGATGTGAACTAGGAAAGGTAGAACTATTTAGGTTTCAAGACGGTGAAATGCAACCTCGTTACAACGAATCAATAAGGGGTAACGAGGTTTTTATTGTTCAATCCACTCACCCGCCCGCTGAATACTTTTTAGAACTGCTTTTAATGATTGACGGCGCTAAAAGAGCTTCTGCCCATACTATTACGGTAGTGATGCCCTATTTCGGGTACGCTAGGCAAGATAGAAAAGACCAGCCCCGCGTTTCTTTCGGAGCAAAATTAGTAGCGAATCTCCTTACAGCAGCAGGCGCAGATAGAATAGTAACCATGGATTTACACGCAGGGCAGATTCAGGGGTTTTTTGATATTCCTCTAGATAACCTAGAAGCCTCTACCATTTTTGTACCTTTTATTCGGTCTCTTAGTCTAGAACCACTCGTAATTGCCTCCCCAGATATGGGGGGCGTTAAAAGAGCAAGATTTTATGCCAATCACCTCAAAGCTGAACTGGTAATTGTTGATAAGGAAAGAATTCGCCCCAATGAAGTGAAGGGCATGCAACTAATAGGAGATGTTCGGGGTAAACATGTGGTAATTGTAGATGATATGATTGACACAGCCGGTACCTTATGTAGTGCAGCTGAATTAATTATCGAAAGGGGCGCTTTAAGTGTACGTGCAGTAGCTACCCACCCCCTTCTATCAGGAAATGCCATTCAAAAAATTGACAACTCCCCATTAGCAGAAGTTTTTGTAACGGATACTATACCCATTAGCTCTAACTCTATAAAAATAAAAGTATTATCAGTAGCACCTATTTTTGCACAAGCTTTACGGAAAATTTATAATTTTGAGTCTATAAGTTCTTTGTTCCTTACGTAGTGTTAAAAGTAAATTAAAGTAATTAAAAAAAATCATATGAACAGCGTTAGCCTAATAGGAACCCCACGAACAGAAATGGGAAAAGAAAGAGTAAAGCAGTATAGGAAACAAAATCTAGTTCCATGTTCTTTATATGACGGTGGAAAAAGTACACATTTTACAGTGCCATTTAAAGACTTACGCCCAATTGTGTATACCCCCCAAGTATTTTTAATTGACTTAAGTTTAGAGAATATCAATACAAAATGTATTATCAAAGGTTTACAGTTTCATCCTGTTTTTGACAATCTTTTACATGTAGAGTTTGTAAAAGTAAAAGATAATGCTCCCATTGAGGTAGAGCTTCCTGTAAAGTTAGTTGGCACAGCGGAGGGAGTATTAGCGGGTGGAAAGCTGGTACAAAAAACAAGAGTACTTAGAGTAAGGGGAATCTATAAAAATCTTCCTACGTATGTAGAAATAGATATTTCTCCCTTAAAATTAGGACGGTCTCTAAAAGTAAGAGAGCTGCAGTTTGATAATTTTACAATAGCTATGGCAAAAGATGTACCTATTGCCTCTATTGAAATACCTAGAGCCCTTAGGCAACAGGCAGCAGTTCAACAAAAAGCAAAGAAATAAAAACTTTTACCTCCAAACATCCAATATCTTTCTCAGAGTGTTACTAAAAGTTACTAAAGGAAGTACGCCGTGAGAAGTATTGGATGTTTTCATTTTAGTTAGTATCTATACGCTGAAACCCATATTTCTCTATTTTATTATATAAGTGCGTTCTTTGAATATCCAGCTCTTCAGCAGTTTTTGATATATTCCAGTTATTTTTAATAAGTTTATGCAATATAAACTCTCTTTCCATATAATTGCGGAATTCTTGCAAAGTAGTAAACTGGTCATATAAAGTACTGGGCTTAGGAGTGGAATAAGGAGCAGCATATTGCAACACATCAGCTTCCGTAATTTCTTTATCGCAAAATATAATCAACCGTTCAATTACATTTCTTAATTCTCGAACATTTCCTGTCCAATTTAGACGCATTAGAGCATTGAGGGCACCCGCTGTAATTGTTTTGGGAGGCATATTATGCTCCTGGCATATTTCAGCTAATAAGTGTTTTGCAAGAATGGGAATATCTGTAATACGTTCTTGTAGGCTAGGCACGTGAATAACAATCACGCTTAGGCGATGATATAAGTCCTCCCGGAAGTTATTTTGTTCTATTTCTTTTCGTAAGTCTTTATTAGTAGCGGCAATAACACGGACATTGACGGGAATTAGCTTATCGCCACCTACGCGTGTTATCTTATTTTCCTGTAAAGCTCGAAGTACTTTTGCCTGGGCAGAAAGACTCATATCGCCAATTTCATCTAAAAATAAGGTACCGTTATCGGCCTGCTCAAATTTTCCTATTCTTTGCTTATAGGCATTAGTAAAAGCCCCCTTTTCGTGCCCAAAAAGCTCACTCTCAATTAATTCGGAGGGAATAGCAGCACAGTTAACCTCTACAAAAGGACCACTGGCCCTAGGACTAAGTTCGTGAATCCATCGAGCAACTAGTTCCTTGCCCGTGCCATTACTTCCAGTAATCAGTACACGCGCCTCAGTAGGAGCAACTTTCGCAATCGTTTCTCGAATTTGCTTAATACTTTCAGATTCTCCAACAATTTCTCGAATTTTGGGAACTTTCTTTTTTAACTGCTTAGTTTCGTGGACAAGCTTAGACTTATCGAGAGCATTGCGTACAGTAATTAAAAGGCGATTCAGGTCGGGAGGTTTTTCAATAAAGTCAAATGCGCCTTTTCGTGTAGCCTCCACCGCTGTTTCTATAGTTAGATGCCCCGAGATCATAATGAATTGGGCATCTAGACGCAAATTTTTGGCTTGCTCTAGAAGCTCAATCCCATCCATTTTGGGCATCTTTACATCACAAAGCACAATATCGAAATTACTAGCTTTGAGCTTTTCTAGAGCATCTAAACCATCTACTGCCAATTCAACCTGATATCCTTCAAATTCTAGAATTTCGCGCAGCGTATTACGTATGCTCTTTTCATCATCTACAATTAAAATAGCAGGCATAATGTATCATACGGTCATAATTTCAGTTTCTTTCTTATGTAAATAATTATCAATCATCTTGATATAATTATCCGTCAATTTTTGTATTTCAGTTTCTGTAGCTTTAATCATATCTTCTGAATACCCTTGCTTAGCTAATTTTTTAGCTTGCTCATTATAGTCCCGCCTTAAATTGCGCACAGCTATTCGTGCATTTTCTGCCTCCTCTTTGGCTTGTTTTACTAGTTGTTTCCTACGCTCTTCGGTAAGAGGGGGAAGAACTATTCGTATTCTTATTCCGTCATTCGTGGGGGTTAGCCCTAAATTGCTTTCTCGGATTGCCTTCTCAATAGCGGAAATTAAGTTTTTCTCATAGGGCTCGATAACCAAAGTCCTAGCATCACTAGTAGTTATATTTGCAACATGGGCAATGAGGGTAGGAGATCCATAATATTCTATTTTAATTCCATCGAGCATGGCAGCACTGGCACGACCGGCTCGAATTTTACTAAGTTCTATTTCAAAATGATCTACTGCCTTAGCCATAGTAACGCTGGCATCTTCAACAATTTTTTTCAGTTCACCTTCCATAATAGGGTACCCTTTTTGACTAACAATTCAAATTAAAAACAAAATTAATAAACTTAAGAAACAATTGTACCAATAGGTTCTCCTTCTACAATTTTAAGTAAACTTCCCTCAATATTAATATTAAAAACAATGATATTAAGTGCATGCTCCTGCGAAAGAGTAAAAGCAGTCATATCCATTACATCAAGGCGGTTAGCTAGAACTTCATTGAAAGTTACAGTGTCAAACTTTACAGCAGTAGTATCTTTTTCGGGGTCAGCTGTATAAATGCCATCTACCCGGGTGGCTTTAAGAAGTACTTCAGCTTCTATTTCTAAAGCCCTTAACGAAGCGGCTGTATCTGTAGTAAAAAAAGGGTTACCAGTACCGCCGGCAAAAATAACAACCCTTCCTTTTTCTAAGTGCCTAATTGCCCTTCGGCGAATAAAGGGCTCACAAATTTGCTCCATTTTAATAGCTGATAATACTCGAGTCTGTAGGTTGCAGCGCTCTAAAGCATCTTGCAAAGCTAAAGCATTGATAACTGTTGCAAGCATACCCATTTGGTCACTTTGAGCACGATGCATTCCACTTACTACTCCTTGCACTCCCCGAAAAATATTACCGCCTCCAATCACAATCGCCACTTCTACTCCCCTCTGATTTACCTGAGCAATTTCTTTAGCAAAGCGGTTAATCACTGCTGTATCAATTCCGTACCCCTTATCCCCCATCAAGGCTTCGCCACTGAGCTTTAATAATATCCGACGGTACTTTAGCCCCATTTTTTGTAAGTGTTTTAAGTAAGCAAAAAAGAATTTAAAATTTATCCTCCTAGATGTAGCCGATAAAAATTAGTTACTTGCAAGCTCTTACTTTTTTCTGCCAAGTACTGAGCTATAGTTTTAGAAGGATCCTTTACAAAATCTTGCTCTAGCAAAACTTTTTCTTTATAAAACTTATTCAACTTACCCAAAGCAATTTTTTCTAACATATTCTCAGGCTTACCTTCCTGCCTAGCTAGCTCTTTACCAATTTCGATTTCCTTTTGTACAATTTCTTGAGGTACGTCTTCCTTACGAACAGCAATAGGCTGCATTGCAGCTACTTGCATACAAACATCTTTAGCAATACTTTCCATTTCTAAACCTTCGTTACCTCTAAATCCTAACAGTACTCCAACTTTAGCACCCGGGTGAATATAATATGCTACCATAGGAGCTTCAATTTTTGAATAATTTCTAATTTCTATCTTTTCTCCAATTTTACCAACAGCGTTGGTTAAATGCTCTTGAATAGTAAGGCCATCAAAAGTAAGTTGGAGCAGCGCAGCCGTATCGGCCGGTAAATTACTGAGTGCTACTTGTAAAATTGCATTGCCTAGTTTTTGAAAATCTTCGTTGCGTGCCACAAAATCAGTTTCGCAACTTAACTCAAAAATAACTCCTTTTTGAGCATCCGCCGTAACTCCCGCAAAAACACTTCCCTCTTTAGTTTCTCTATCCTTTCGCGCTTCTGAAACCTTTTGCCCTTTTAAGCGTAGTATTTCTATAGCTTTTTCAAAATCGCCATTTGCTTCAGTAAGCGCCTTTTTACAATCCATCATACCAGCCCCCGTTTTTTGACGGAGCTCATTGACTTCTTTTGCAGTAATATTCATTTCTTATTAAGAACAGTATATTATGTTATACAAATTTATTAGTTTTTTTGTATTCTCTCCAAACATTCTAGAATAGAATTGAATCTTAGCTGGATATAAAACTTAATTCTTTCAAAATTACGATAAATTAAATTATTAACTAGAAAAGTTGTAGAAGTGAGAATATTTGATTTTATAAATATATTTTTATTTTAGACTTTAGATATTGAATAAAAATAATTAGAAAACCATGCAAAAGTTATGGATTTGGGCTATTGACGATAAGCTGGATGAAAAAATTATTGAAACATTCCAAGAAAAAGTAAGAGCTGCGCTTGCGGAATGGAATGCTCATCAAAATCCTGTATCTAATAAAGTGTCAATTTATTCTAAACGCTTTTTAATAATAGAAGCACTTTCCGAAGTTAGTGGCTGCTCTATCGATTGGCTTACTCGTAATATACAAACTACAGCTCAAGAAATGAATATTCCCCTAGCAGATTCTGCTAGTGTATTCTATAAAGATAATAATGGTGAAATCCAAAAAAGCCATTTTTCTCAAATTCCAAAATTACTCGAAGAGGGCATTCTTACACCAGAAACTATCATTTATGATTTAACCGTAGCGCATACCAATCAACTAGAAAATTTTGAAGCTCCCCTGAAGGCTACTTGGATGAACCGTTACCTTAAAATTTAGCTTAGGTACAATTTTTGCTTCCTTAACTCTAAAGTGCAAAAAATCAAAGGCAAAACTATGATTTACAAGACCCGCCAAGTACTCATTTTAATACTCTTCTTAGTATGTGTGAATTTCAGTTTCTTAGGAGCGCAACTCCAATTAGGAACCGCTAATAACATGAAAGTTAATTGGCAAAAACAATTCAAAAAAATTGATGCTAAAAAGGTAGTGCTGGAGATGAAAGGGACTATTCCGCATGGTCTACACGTATTTTCAGTAATTCCTCCTGATGAACCAGCCAATATTCCTACTACTTTAGAGCTAACTCCCACCTGCAAAGGCGTAAAACTTGATGGTAAACTACAAGAAAAGGGTAAGTTAATTACCGAATTTGACCCTATTTTTAATACTAACTTAAGATACTTTAAAAATGAGGTCATCTTCACTCAGGGTTTTCTTTTAAGCGGAAAAGCTAATAAAATAGAGGCAATACTGAAATATCAGGTGTGCGATGAAAGTGGAAAATGCGTGATGCAAACAGAGGAGGTAAATTGGAGTGAATAACAAAAATAAAAAGGCCTTCTTTAAGAAAAAGAAGGCCTTTTTATTTTGCACTAGCTATAATAAAATCACTAATTATTTTTTCTTTTTGCTCTGACCTTTATAGTGTAAGTTGTTACTATTCCTAACGTTAGGGTAGAAATCAAAAAATCTCCAAAGGTACGACGTGTCATTACTTGACAATTTCCATCAGGGGGAGTGGCTACATTTGTTCTACCCACCGGAAAAATCCCCCAGAAAATCCAAACTTGTTTACCTGTTGCATAAGTGTAAACGTCTCCTTCTTCTTCCCGGAAAGCACCTACATTTGTTTTAGTTGTCATGCAAGCGCTCATTGCTAAGAATATAAGAATAAAAGAAGTGACGCAAGAACAACTATAATTGTAGACCTTAATTTATAATTCATAGTATCAAAATTTAAAGTTTAAATTTTTATACTATTATTTAATTTTACGATTATCAGATAATCAGATAAAAAGCTTACAAATAAAAAAATGATAGAGAACTTTATATGAGCTTTAGGAAAAAATTAATAAAAATTTACTTTATTAAAAGTTATGCTTCTAAAAATTTCTATTATCACAGGTACTTAAATATAATAATACTTTACAAGATAGTAAAATGGCTTTTTTATTTCATATAGTTTTATTTATTAAATCAATATAATTCAAATGTATTAAATAATTCCTTTTTATATATTTATATACAGGACTAGAAATGAGAGATATACCACAAATCTATTGCAAGCCAATAGCATTTATCACAAAAAAATTAAAAATTTTCTACAGGCCTCTTGCCTAATATTAAAAAACTGCATAATATTGCAGCACCTTAACTTAAGGTAAGCGGGAATAGCTCAGTTGGTAGAGCGCGATCCTCCCAAGGTCGAGGCCGCGGGTTCGACTCCCGTTTCCCGCTCTTATTCTAGCCATAATCCGTATTTATTTCCAAAACGAATGTAAACCAAAAAAGCGAAGATTTATATCTTCGCTTTTTTATCTTAGTTAGGCTTGCCTAATTTAGGCAATAGTACTAACCCCTTCTGCCAATATTACCACCTGGTTTTTATAAACTTCTATTACCCCGCCTTTGATTTGAAATGATTTTGTTGCCCCCTCCGGCAAAGTGACTTTCACTAAACCATGCGATAGTAGTGCAATAATAGGGGCATGATTATAAAGCACAGCAAAAGAACCTTGGCTGCCCGGTACTCTCACCGCTACAATAGGTCCAGAAAAAAAACTTTTATCTGGAGAAAGTAGTTCTAAGGTAAGTGTTTTCATGCTTTTGCCTCAGCTAACATTTTTCTACCTGCTTCGATAGCCTCTTCTATAGTACCTACCATATAAAAAGCCTTTTCGGGTAAGTCATCCAACTCGCCACTAATAATCATGTTAAAGCCCTTAATAGTATCTTCTATTTCTACAAACTTTCCTTTCATTCCTGTAAATTGTTCTGCTACGTGAAAAGGCTGGCTTAAAAAGCGCTGTACCTTCCTTGCTCGCATTACAGTGAGCTTATCTTCTTCCGAAAGCTCATCCATTCCCAGGATAGCAATAATATCTTGCAAATCCTTATACTTTTGCAAAATACTTTTTACCTTTTGAGCAGTTTCGAAATGTTCTTTGCCCACAATTTCGGGTTGAAGAATTCGAGAAGTAGAAGCAAGCGGATCTACGGCAGGATAGATACCAATAGCTGCTAGCTGACGTGAAAGCTCAGTAGTGGCATCTAAGTGAGCAAAAGTAGTAGCAGGCGCAGGGTCGGTATAATCGTCAGCAGGTACGTAAATTGCTTGAATCGAAGTGATAGAACCATGCTTAGTAGAAGTAATACGCTCTTGCATAGCCCCCATCTCTGAGGAAAGTGTAGGCTGATAACCTACCGCTGAGGGCATTCTTCCTAAAAGGGCTGATACTTCAGAACCTGCCTGCGTAAAACGAAAAATATTATCAATAAAAAAGAGTACATCTCTCCCGCTACCATCCCCCTTACCATCACGAAAATATTCTGCAATCGCAAGGCCTGTAAGAGCTACCCTAGCCCTTGCTCCTGGCGGCTCATTCATCTGTCCAAAAACCAAAGTGGCTTGGGAATTAATAAGTTCATTATAGTCCACGTCTTCAAGACGCCAATTGCCCTGCGCCATTCCTTTCTTGAACTTCTCCCCATATCGAATCACATTAGACTCTATCATTTCACGCAATAAATCGTTTCCCTCTCGCGAACGTTCTCCTACCCCCGCAAACACCGATAAACCACTATGGCGCTTAGCAATATTATTTATAAGCTCCATAATAATAACTGTTTTGCCTACTCCCGCCCCTCCAAATAGTCCAATTTTTCCTCCTTTTAAATAGGGAGCTAGTAGGTCAATCACCTTTATACCCGTAAAAAGTACCTGTGGTTCGGTAGCCAGTTCAGAAAACTTAGGAGCCGGCCTATGAATCGGATAATAGCCTTCTACTTCGGGTTCCTTTAAGCCATCAATGGTTTCACCAATCACGTTAAATAAACGTCCCTTAATTTTATCTCCTATAGGTACAGAAATAGGACCTCCTGTATTAATTACTTCTAAGCCACGGCGCAAACCATCAGTAGAATCCATGGCAATAGTACGTACCCGATTTTCGCCCAAATGTTGTTGCACTTCTAAAACAAGTTTTTGCCCCCCTTCTAAAGGAACATATAGCGCGTCATATATTTTAGGTAGCACCGCCCCTTCCCCTATAAAATCCACGTCCACTACTGGTCCAATAATTTGGGCAATTCTACCTACATTCTTTTGATTTTTTTCACTCATAATTTCACTTACAATTGGATAATACAAAACTAGTACTAATTCCAAGAATATACAAATTAGCAATGTAACAGCATAATATCATAATATCTAAATTAGAAGCTTGCTCCTAAATGACGGTTTGCAAAAAGTTTTTAAATTTGTGGTGTAGATAGTTTCTTCGTATGCGTGTTGATGTTATTACGTGTGTACCTTTCCTTTTAGAAAGCCCTCTCCAACATAGCATTTTGCAACGGGCCCAAGAAAAGGGGATAGTAACTATAGCTATCCATGATCTACGGGATTTTACCAATGATAAGCACCGCCAAGTGGATGACTACCCCTTTGGGGGAGGGCCAGGTATGCTCCTCAAAATAGAACCTATTGTTAACTGCTTGCGCCATTTACAAAAAGAACGTACTTATGAAGAAATTATCTATCTAACCCCCGAGGGTGAAACTTTCAATCAGAAAATAGCCAACTACCTTTCAGGATGCCAAAATATTATTTTACTTTGCGGACACTATAAGGGTGTGGACCAACGGGTAAGAGACCACTTTATTACCCGTGAACTCTCCATTGGAGACTATGTACTTTCGGGCGGAGAGTTGGCTGCTATGGTAGTAATAGATGCGGTAATCCGCTTACTACCTGGCGTTTTAGGAGACGAAACCTCTGCACTTTTAGATTCCCATCAGGATTATCTCCTAGAGCCGCCCATGTATACGCGACCGGCGGTATTTGAAAATTTGAAAGTTCCTGAAATTTTATTATCGGGCAATTTTGCTCAGATAGACGCCTGGCGTGATGAGCAAGCCTGGCTAAAAACGCAAGCTCGTCGTCCCGACTTAGTAACTAAATTCGAAGGTATTTCCCCAACAGATGCTTCTTAAAAAACAGCATCTTATTATTATAATAGATTAATCTAAAATAGCCATGCAGCAAATTATTCGTGAGTTTCAACAACAATTTATGCGCAAAGACCTGCCCGATTTTAAGGCAGGTGATACCGTTAATGTCCATGTAAAAATTATCGAAGGGAACAAAGAACGGATTCAGGTGTATACAGGTGTAGTAATCCAGCGCAGAGGAAGCGGCTCTACGGAAACAATGACCGTACGCAAAATTTCTAATGGAATTGGAGTTGAAAGAATTTTTCCTATCCACTCTCCTTACATCGATAAAATTGAAGTAGTGCGGAGAGGAAAAGTACGAAGAGCCCGCTTATTTTACTTACGCAATAAGTCAGGTAAGGCAGCTCGCATCCGTGAAAAAACAGAGGCAAAGGAAGCTAAGGTATAGTATGCTCCTGAACTCCATTCCCAAAAGGTTGAGTACTCTTTAAAGCGCTAGTGCTCAACCTTTTTATATTTTCCAAAATTTATATACCTTCTTTTAATTATTGATTGATTTTTAGTTTCCTTTTTCCTTAAACTTGCGTCCCAACAAAAGACTGAGCTATTACCTTCTAAAAGTATTTTAACTTTAACTTTCACCCCAAAACCCACTCTGAATGTATGCGGCTTTGAGCGTAATCTTTCATTTTCTGCTAATTAGTACCATAAGCTGGGAATATAACTGGGCTCAACCCAATGTTTCCCACAAACAAGAAAAACTTACCCTACGTAGAGGAAAACGATTGATGAGCTTTCAAGACTACTTAGGTGCCATCCCTTACTTTCAAGAAGCCCTGAAATACAACCCTAATAACCTAAAAACTCACTATTACCTAGCTAAATGCCTAGTATTAGCAGGACAAAAAAAGAAAGCTCTTACTTATTTAGAAACACTTATCGACAGTGCAGAAAAAATTCATGAAAAAGATTTGCCGCTGCTCTACGCTCAAACTCTTCACTTTACCATGCAGTTCGATAAAGCTATAGAATATTACCAAAAATATTTGAACCAAACCAAAAAGTGGAAAGCAGACTATCGATATACCCAAAGATGGATAGAACAATGTAAAAATGGAAAAATTCTAGTAAATAAGCCTGTGAAAGCCCAAATTCGTAATTTAGGCAAAACAGTCAATACTATATACTCAGAATCTGTACCCGTAATTACTGGTGATGAAAAGACCCTCTACTTCACTACCCGCCGCCCTAGCCCTCAAGGAATGATAGCGCCCGATGGCAAACCTTACGAAGACGTTTATTATACCCAGCGCGATAGTCTAAATGGTGAGTGGCAGCCTCCCAAAAGTGTAGGTCCCCCTATCAATACTTATTTTCATGATGCCTGTGTTGCCATTTCTGCTAATGGACAAACTCTTTTCATTTACCGCGACCAATATAATGGAGGAATTTTTATCAGCAAACTTAAAGGGAAAAATTGGACCGCACCCGAAAATATTGGTCCACCTATCGAAAGCAAATACTATGAGCCTTCGGCTTGTCTTAGCGCAGACGAAAGAATCTTATTTTTTGTAAGTGACCGCCCTGGCGGCTACGGAGGCCAAGATATTTACTATAGCATTAAAAATCGTGATGGAAAATGGTCTGCCCCTATTAACCTAGGTCCTAGTATCAATACACCGTATAATGAAGATTGTCCTTTTTTTCATTACGATAATAAAACCCTTTATTTTTCTTCCGAGGGTCATACTTCCATGGGTGGCTATGATATTTTCAAAACTACCTGGCGCAAAGATAAAACCTGGAGCCCTCCTATTAACTTAGGCTACCCTATTAACACCCCTGATGATGACGCTTTTTTTGTAATTTCCCCCAGCGGTAAAAGAGGCTATTATTCTAGTAATAAGGAAGATAGCTTTGGAGATAATGACCTCTATGAAATTTTATTTGAAGATAGTATTACTCTTCCCCCTCCAGCTCTTGTAATTAGCAATACACCTACTCCTATACCTCCACTGCCTCCCCAACCCTTCGAGGCAGCACCCGAGCCGCTAGTACTGCTTAAGGGTAAAATAGCGTGTGCCCATACTCGAAAAGCCTTAGAAGCAAATATATATATTATTGAGGTTGAAAAAAATGATACTATTTCTATTTTACAAAGTAACGCATATAGCGGCGAGTATTTACTCACCTTGCCCACAGGCGGAATTTATAATATTGCTATAGAAGCTCAGGGCTATCTTTTCTTTTCAGAGCATTTCCAGATTTCCGAAAATGCTCCCTACCAGGCTATTCAAAAAGATTTTTTCCTGACGCCCATAGAAGAGGCAAGCGGCAAAAAAATTATTCTCAAAAATATTTTTTTTGACTTTGCTAAAGCCACTTTACGTAAAAGCTCTGAACCTGAGCTTAATCGATTATTTAATATACTCAATGAATATCCCCAAATGCGTATTCGCATCATTGGACATACAGACAGTATAGGAAGTCAAGCTTATAACCAAAAACTTTCAGAAGAAAGAGCCAAAGCAGTAGCTACTTACCTCATAAAAAAAGGAATATCAGAGACCCGAATTGAATACCTAGGCTTAGGGGAAAGTAGCCCTATTGCTACAAACAGTACAGAAGAAGGAAGGCAACAAAACCGGAGAATCGAATTTGAAATTATTCAACTTGGCAATAAAAAAAATAAGCGCCCCTAAGAAGGACGCTTACTTCACTCGATGCTACATTTTAGTAATACATAACAGGGATGCCTGTTAGCTGGCGCTTTTGAAGCTCTACCAAATATCGCTTGGCCATATCTTCAGATTCGTACACCCCCACTACTAAACGGTAGGTGGGCAAAGAATCTTTTTCTGGGCGCACTACTTGAATAAACACTTTTTGAAATCCCTTTTGTCGGACCACCTCATACATTTCTTTTGCGTTGTCTAAGTTGGCATAAGCTCCTACTTGAATTCCATATTTGCCAATATGATGCACTCGCTGCCCTTTAATTGTGTAAGTTCCCTTTTTATCAAATAAAGGATTAGGTAAATTTTTTAGAGAAGTACGCCCTGGGACTACAAAGTAAGCTTTTTTTAGGGACGCCCCTCCCCTACCCTCTAGCGGCATTTTTAGTACTTCCACTTTACCCATAACCGTACCCGCAAGTATAAGCCCAATTTTTTCTGCTGCCGCTTGCGAAATATCTATAATATAACCCGACCATAAGGGCCCCCGATCATTGATACGAACTACCACACTCTTATTATTCGTTAAATTAGTTACCCGTACCAATGTTCCAAAAGGCAGAGTGCGGTGCGCAGCAGTAAGCGCATACATATTGTATTTTTCGCCACTTGCAGTAAGCCTACCATGAAAAGCTACGCCATAATAGCTAATCTTTCCCACCTGCACTTTACTTGCCCACCCCATATTTAACCATCCGCTTACACTGCAGAGCAAAAATACAAAAAATCTCTTACTACCCATATAATTAATTATTAAATCCAAAACCTTCCCTTCTATTTTTACATAGCTATTTTCAAAGAGCTTTAGTAAATTTATAAAAAAATTATTTGTAGCATTTTATTTTGTAAGATAATGTTAAAATTTGAGTATTTCATTTAAGTATTCATTCTTTTGTATCTAAATATTTCTCAAAACTTTTATTTCTGAAATTGCTCACATACCCTAGAAAAAGCACTTAATACAAGTCTACGTTTACGATATTCACCATACTTTTCAATTTCCTTTTTCTTTAATACCCTAAAAGTCTCGCCAATAAAGGTACTCTCCTTTTGTCTTTGCTCATACCCTTTAGGGTCTAGGGGATCTATTATCTCCTCTTCCGGACTTAAAATATCTTCCAGCTCCTTTGGGGTTAAGTCAGAAGGATCTAATATATAGCGCAATTGCTTACGATTTAAGCCATACAAAAGTGCGTACAAAGCATCTAATTCAGCCATAAGCTGCGCCCTTCTTTGCTCCTGCCACACAAAAGGCGCTAAAGGAAAACCATTTTCCGCCGCTTTACACCAAATAGGCGGATTAAAACTATTACCCCCGCCATTAACATCTGCATTTTCCTGCCACTGCGCAAGCAACAATTGCCTTAAATTTTCATCCGCCTCTTGCCATACATCATCTGCAAACGCCTTAATATCCCAACTGGTATATACCAACTCTAATACACGGGGAAAAATAAAATATTTTACTTGCGTTGTATACTGATGAGGTAAAATAACAGGATATTGCTTCACATAGTTTTGACTCATATGTGTACCTCCAATTTTTTGCCGAACAAAATAATCGTAAACAATGGAAGCTTTATTAGCTAAAAGTAATACTTTTGTTGTTATATCCGAAGAGACTATCAAATTTATGCCACTAATAGCACTTTTAGGTATCACTGAAGCGATGCAAGTTCGCTCATCAGTACTTCTAGCAATATCTCTGTACCCTATTTGCCAATTTGCAGTAGAACGATTACTCACTTCTTTTTCTTCCACCCAATACCAGGGCAAAATTTGATAATTAGGGTCTTGATACTGGCTCAAAGTAGGATGTGCAATTTGAGTAGAAGTGCGGCTTGAAATTCCTTTGTAGCTACCATACCTGTGGTCATAGTGCCAAATCATCTTCGCTTCGTAGAGTGGCAACCAAACTTCTTTTTTTTCTTTAGCATAAAAAGAATTACCTAATAACTCATAGTAGCTACCTTTGTCTTTTTCATTAAATCTTTCCAAAGTACGAAATAAATGCGAATCTCCACTCATATCGAACATAGTAGCTAATTTAATTTGCCAAGGATTTTCTCCTGTTTTTTCATTTATCAATACACCTGTTCTTTGATATATAGCCT